>CALJSB010000026.1 GCA_937976305.1 uncultured Acidimicrobiales bacterium | reverse complement strand
AGTGACTGAGCGACCCCAGCGAGTCTCGACAAACACTGCGGTGAGCAAGAAGTTGCCTTCGAGGTCGAAGTAGTCGAACTGCAGGACGTAGCTTTCGTCGCCGAGCGTCGGCACCGGGACGGCGGACTCTTTGACAACGATCTCGATTTCATCGCCACCATTGAGTTCGAACCGACTCGATGGACAGATGTTGATCAAATTGCGATCGTCGATGAAGGAATCAATCGCTTCCTGTTCGGTCGAAAACGAGAAGGCCTGGCTGACAACCCGTCGCTCCTCGTTGTCGAAGATGGAGTTTGATTCGAACTCGGGCTCAGAAGGGGGAAGGTCGCAGAGCGTGTTGTCGTCGTCGACGAACGCTTCCTGGGACCAATCGGAGTCGAAATCGGCAGCAGACAAGACCACGCCGTCGAGATCGGCCATGCTGGGCCCGCCGGATGCAGCTTCGGATGTCGGAGCGGTGGTTTCGGGTGCCGTCGTTTCGGGAGCGGTGGTTTCCGGTGCGGTTGTTGGTGCGGTTGTTGGTTCTGTCGTGGGTGTTGTCGTTGCTGCAGTTGTTGGTGCGGTTGTCGGCTCGGTCGCTGCGGTTTCGTCGCCGCGAGTAGCGGCGAAGATGCCGAGGGCAACCAGGATGAAGGCGACCAAGGCGGCGGCACCAAGCACGATCGGGTTGCGAAGGGCGTTGCCGTCTGACTCAGCAACCGGTGGCACACCGGGTGCTTGCGGCGCGGCAGCTGTTTGCTGCGGGGCGACCTGTTCGACAGCTGGCGTCACGAGCGGCACCGCCACAGTGTCTGGCAGCGGCGTCGGTGCCGGTGTAGGCGCTGGGGTGGGGTTCGGAGTCGGCGCCACCGCTGGCTGAGGAGCTTGCGGAGGTGCCGCTTGGGGTTGCCTGGGTGCCTGGGGCAACGATCGGTCCTGAGACGCCATCGACGCAGGCGGCATCGACGGCAACGAACGATCCTCAGACGCCATCGACGCAGGCGGCATCGACGGCGATGCTGGCTTCTGCGAAGTTGGGGCATCGTCGCCGATGGCGTTCGCCGGGGTTGGCGTGCCCCCGGGTGGCTCTTCCTGGGTCGGGCCACCGCGACCGGCTACCGCGACGTCGAGGCTCTCGGGTGCTGCCACCAACGCGCCGAACGCCACCGCAGCCTTCGGGTCGCCCCGGCGGCTGATGTCGATCTCGGGATACGCCTCACGGAGCTTGGTTTCGACCAGCGGCATCCGGCTACCGCCGCCGGTGACATACAGCGAGGTCAGATCGCTTGGGTCGACCCCGGCGTCTGCGATACAACGAGCCAGCAGTTCGATCGACTCGTCAACGTAGGGCTCAACGAGCGCTTCGAGCTCACTGCGAGTCACGCGTACCTCGACGCTGCCCGTCGGCAAACCAACGACGACATCGCCGTAGCCGTGATTCGAGAGGGTCTCCTTGACTCGTTTGCACTCGTTGCGCAGGCGGGCCGCAGCCTGACGCCACTCGCGTTCATCTGACACGAGCAGCTCATCCCAAGCGTCGGGGTCCATCTTCTCGCCGACGAGGTTCATGAGCATCTCGTCGAAGAGTTCACCACCGAGTTGCGGATCCCCGGCTGGACGGCCGACAACACGAAAGCCACCGGTTTTCGATTGCAGGACGGCGGTGTCGAAGGTGCCGCCTCCAAGGTCGTAGACGGCGACGAACTGGCCGTTGGGAACGGCGGCAGCTTCTGCGTAGGTGAGAGCGGCTGCGACCGGCTCTGCGATCAGCACCGGATCAGGCATGCCGGCTCGAGATGCCGCTTCGAGCAACTTGGCCCGGCGGGGCCGATTCCAGGTGGCCGGATAGGTCAGCCGGGTGCGGACGGGGGGTGATCCCTCGTGACGCACGGCCTCCTCCAGCACGGACTCGAGCACCGCCGTAATCAGCGCCGTGGCCCGATACGGCTGACCACCGAGCACCAACGGCACCTGATCATCCAGGCGACTCTTCGGGGCCCGAATGGCTCGATCGGGTCGAGAGACAGCAAGACCCGCCGCCGCCTGGCCGACAACGATCTCGCCATCCTCATCGATGAACACCACCGAAGGGATGCGTCGTTCGCCGCCGATCTCGAGAATCAGCGGGCGCTCACCATCGACACCGATGGCGGCAACCGTGGCAGTCGTCCCGAAGTCGACCGCCAAGGTCCAGCTGCGAGGGGTGTCAGTCATGAGGGAAGTAGTGAAAGCGTGAACAAGAAACCATCGAGGCAGCGAGCACAGCAAAACGGCGTCTTGCCATGCCCTCGTGTCCTCCTTCTCCGAGCGTAATCCAGTGTGCTCCACAAGGTTGAGACGACCTTCCCAACACACTGGTTCGAAATCCCTGTTGTTCACCGAAACGAAGCTGTCTCGGGGCGAATCGCACTCAACCGCCAGATTCAGGCGATGATGGGAAGCGATGGCGCGCCGAATCGGAAAGTTTGTGGTCGAGCGAGCGCTGGGCGCCGGCAGTTTTGCGACCGTGTGGCTCGCCCACGACGAATTGTTGGACGACCGGGTAGCCATCAAGGTGTTGGCCGAAAACTGGTCTCGCAACGACGACGTGCGGCGCCGCTTCATCGACGAGGCCAAAATCCTGCGTCGCATCGACCACGACCGCGTCATTCGGGTACACAACATCGACTCGACCGAGGATGGTCAGCCCTACTTCGTCATGGGCTGGGCCGATCGGGGTTCGCTGCATGAACGACTGGTTGCTCGTCGGGCTGAAGGCGAACCCCACGAGATCGACGAAGCGATCGCACTCACGATCGAGTTGCTCGAGTCGCTCGCCGTGGTCCACGACTTTGGTGTCGTCCATCGCGACATCAAGCCGAGCAACCTGCTCTTCAGGACCGTCGCGAGCCACGAGCGCAACGCGGCGCAACGTGCAGGACGGATCATCGGCGACGAGATGGTCGTGCTGGGCGACTTTGGCTTGGCGAAGGATCTCGCCGGGGCGTCCGGATTCACCCAGGCCGCCGGGACGCCCGCATACATGGCGCCCGAGCAATCAAAGACTTCGTCGACGATTGACCATCGCGCCGACCTCTACTCAGTTGCTGCGGTGATGTTCGAACTGCTCACCGGCGAGACACCCTTCGCGGCCAACACCCTGAGCGATGTACGCGAAGGTCGACCGACGAACCATGCCGACTCCCTGCTCGATCGTCGTCCAGACCTCCCCCCAGAGTTGGCCCAACTCGTCGACCGCGGCCTGTCGATCGATCCAGCCGGCCGGCCAGCGACCACCGACGAGATGATCACGCTGCTACGAACCATCGAGCCCACGCCGCGACGAGCGCTGATTCCCGGCCACACCGGTGCTGCGGGGCGGGTCCTCGATCTGATCGAACGAGGCCGCGACACCCTCATCGCCAGCGCCGAGCTCGACGCCATGCTCAACCAGGCAAGCGAAGCCCTTGGCCGCGAGGTCACCTCGGTGCAGGTGAACGAGGGCGATGAACAGGCAGTGTTGCAAGCAACGACCGCCGACATCGTGTGGACCTCCGCCCCGTTTACGCTCACCACGAAACCGGTCAAAGGCACCGGTCCAATCGTCGCGCTCGACCCAGCTGAGCTCGGTCCCGAAGAAGCAGCTCGCCTCAGCGATCTCCTCAGCGGTGAACGAGCAGCCGCCATCCAATCGGGCCGAAGTCTGGCGTTTCTGCGGCACGGCGTGCGAGAGACTGGGTCGAGCGATCGTCAAGCCGCCAACGAAATGCTCGATCTGATTGACGAACTCGAACAGGAGCTCCCCGGCCTGGTCGAGCTGTCGACTCTTCGGGAACTGACGGCAGGCGTCGTCAAGCTCCCGCGGCCGCTCGTCCCCGAGTTCCGCCGCATCCTTCTCGAGGTCGAGCCTGCTCGTCGGCTCGGCCTTGATCGCAGCGCAGACGCAAACGCCGTGAGCACAGCGGCAGTGGAAACACTCGACCGTTGGCGGGGCCGACTCAACGAGGGGCGCATACCGTTTGCGGCGCGACCCGCAGTCGAGGATTTGATCACGTCACTCGAACGACTGTGGTCGAACGCGATTGAGGCCTCCTGAACTCGTGGGAGGTCAGGCCAACATCGGCCTAGCTCAGCTCACATCGAGGATGCGCTGCAGTCGTTGCCGACCCTCATGGATGCGCGACTTGACCGTGCCGGTCGGCACATCGAGCAGTTCAGCAATGTCGGCGTAGTCCATGCCCTGGATGTCTCGCAGCACGACGGGTTCGCCAAACTTGGCATCGACCTGCTCAATCGCATCGAGCAGATCGATTCGGGTGCCGGCGATCACGCTGGTGCGTCGGTCCTCGGTGAGCTCTGGCATCTCACCGGGGTCGGTGGCCCGCCGTTTGAGCTTGCGATAGGTGTCGACCGCAGCGTTGGAACTGACCATGTACAACCACGTACTGAACTTGGATCGACCTTCGAATGAACCGATGCGGCGAACGACCGCCATGAGCGCATCCTGTGCCGCTTCTTCGGCATCAAGTCGGTGAGGCAAGACCCGCTGGCACCGCAACATGACCTCTGGTTGGATCAGCACCAAGAGCTCATCCATCGCTCGCGCATCGCCGTCCTTGGCCTTGACGGCGAGCTCTTCGACTTTGGCTTGCCGTTGTTCTGGTTCCATTGCCATCCGATACAGATGCAGGCACATACAGATGCAGGCACAGACCTGCCCGAGGCACCGTAGTAGAACTACCAGTCGCGAACCCACGTCCGCCACGGTTAGTGACATCCTTGTCGTCCATGACTTCGGACGACGGCGGCACGTTGGTGCAGCGAATCAAGGACGCACCGCGCCCTTTGGCATTCGTGTTGTCCGGTGGCGGGGCGTACGGGGCTGTACAAGTCGGCATGTTGCGAGCGCTGGCTGAGGCCGACATCGAGCCCGATCTTGTTGTCGGGGCATCGGTTGGCGCACTCAACGGTGTCTTCGTGGCCGACAACGCGGCGACAGCAGCCACCCGACTTTCCGAGATCTGGTCATCGATCGACGGGGCAGCCGTCTTCGGATCAGCGGGCCGCAGTACGGCAACGCTGCACATGGCCCGCCACCTCGTGAAGACCCGAACAAGCCTGGTGAGTGCACAGGCCATGGAAGAACTGATCCGCACCAGGACGCCACAACAGCGATTTGATCAGCTGGCGCTGCCATTCCATGCGGTGGCCACCGATCATGTGACCGGTGACATCGTCGTGCTCGACGACGGCCAACTCGAACCAGCACTTGCGGCATCTGCCGCGATCCCCGGTGTCTTGCCGCCTCAGGAGATCAATGGACGCCGCCTCATTGACGGCGGCGTCGTGGCGATGTTCCCGACATCCACCGCACAACGCCTGGGCGCCAGGTCGATCGTGTTGCTCGACGCCACACCAACGGACCCTCGCCCCGAGCCACCGCAGGGCTTCTCCCAAGGTTTGATTCATACAGTGGCTCTCATGATTCGAGCGCAACGCCAAGCGGCAACGCAGAGCGTGGTCGTTGGCTGCCCGGTCTTCACCCTGGCCTCTGCCACTCCCCCAGACGCAACCGCCTTTCAGTTTCACCGGATCGCTTCGTTGATCAACGACGGCTACCAACGCGCAAGAGGACACCTCCACTCATGAGTCTCAAGAAGTCAACGTCACGAGGTCGGCAACCATGGTTTGCCCTGGCCGCTGCCGCTGCCGTGCTGCTGAGCGGGTGTTCGAGCAATGACCAACAGACGGGTGCAACGACAACCGCGCCCGTAGAGGCCACGGTGACTGGCGACGACTCAACCACGACCGAGAACACCATCGGAAGTCGTCAAGACGGTGAGAGCACCGGTGACACGACCGATGACTCGACGACAACCACGCCGGCCGATCCCTCGCCGCCACGGGTCGTGGCGTTCGAACGAGGGGCATCGGCCGCAGTCGTGAGCGACTCCGTCGAACGGGGCGCTCGACACACCTACACCATCGAGGCTGGCGAGGGTCAAACGATGGAGTTGCTGATCACCTCGCTCGAAGACAACGCCGTGTTCGACTTGCTCGACCCCGACGGCGACGTTCTCGAACGGGAGCAGAAAAACACGACAACGGTTCTGCCCGAGGATGGCATCTACGAGGTCGTGGTTGGCGGGACCCGCGGCAACGCCACCTACGAACTCACCATCGTCATTCCGCCGGGCACCTCAGCCGACGATGCCGAGTCGGCTGATGATGGCCCAGTGGTGTTCGAGGCCATCGAGTTCGAGCCTGGAACGTCGAGCGCAACGTTGACTGGGTCGATCCAAGACTCCGCGGTAAAGCCGTACACAATCGAGGTGTCGGCAGGACAGACGATGGCGTTCTCGATCAGTTCGATCCAAAACAACGCGCAGATCACGCTCGTATCGCCAAGTGGAACGCTGATGATGGTCGACGTGACCCTCGAGTCGGTGCCACTCGAGGAAGACGGCTCGTACACCCTCATCGTCAGTGCTACGGAGGGCCAAGCAATCTACGAACTGGTCGTGACGGTGACCTGAGGATCGCCCGTTCAGCTGGTCCGAGTCGCAGACGTTGGCCCCTGCGCCAGCAGTAGCATTGGTTCGTGTCTGACCTCTCGCTCACAGCATCCGCTTCATTCACGCCACCTTCGGGGCCCGTCCTTCTGGTGATCGCCGATGGCGTCGGTGTTGCGCCAACGGGACCCAGCAACGCCGTCACCGAAGCGTCGACGCCGACCCTCGATGCACTGAACGCCACGCCACTTGCGCGTGAGCTTGCCGCCCATGGACTCGCAGTCGGGCTGCCGTCCGACGACGACATGGGCAACTCCGAGGTCGGCCACAATGCGCTCGGCGCTGGCCGGATCTTCGCCCAAGGCGCAAAGCTGGTGAACATCGCGCTCGAGACGGGTTCGATGTTCGAGTCGCCGGTGTGGCGCGCTGCGCTCGATGCAGCAACCGACAACTGCCTGCATCTTCTGGGGCTGCACTCTGACGGCAATGTTCACTCCCACACCGACCACCTCTACCAGATGCTCGAGAACGCAGCAGCTGCTGGTGTGATGCAGGCCAGGGTGCACATTCTGCTCGACGGTCGTGACGTCGGACGGCGTTCAGCGCTCAACTACATCGCGCAGACCGAGCAGGTCCTCACCAAGCTGAACGACCACCACCCGGGTCTCGATTACCGAATCGCCTCAGGCGGTGGCCGTATGACGATCACCATGGACCGCTACGAAGCCGATTGGGACATGGTGAAGCGGGGCTACGACTGCCACACCCACGGCATCGGCCGCCAGTTTCCCTCCGCTACGGAGGCAGTCGAGGCCATGTACGGCGAGACCGACAAGGGCGATCAGTACCTCGACGAGTTTGTCATCGTTGGCGACGACGGCTCACCGGTCGGCACGATGAGCGACGGCGATGCCGTGGTGATGTTCAACTTCCGAGGTGACCGCGCCATCGAGATCTCGCAGGCCTATGAGTCAGAGGCGTTCGACGGATTCGACCGGGGCGACCACCCGCAGGTGTATTACGCCGGCATGCTCGAATACGACGGTGACGCCAAGGTTCCGACGAACTACTTGGTCGACCCGCCCGCCATCGACAAGACCATCAGCGAATACCTCTGCCACGAGGGCGTCACAAGCTTCGCTATCTCAGAAACACAGAAGTTCGGGCATGTCACCTTCTTCTGGAACGGCAACCGATCGGGCTACCTCGATGAGGCACTCGAGACCTACGTCGAGATTCCATCAGACAACGTCGAGTTCAACACCACGCCGGCAATGAAAGTCCGCGAGATCACCACCCAAACCATCGAGATGTTGCGAGCCGGCACCTTTCAGTTCGGCCGACTCAACTTTCCGAGCGGCGACATGGTGGGGCACACCGGCGACCTCGACGCCACGATCGAAGCGATGGAGGTCATCGACGAATGCATGGCCGAGCTGATCGCCGCCATCGATGAACTCGGCGGGGTGCTCGTCTACACCGCCGATCACGGCAACGCCGACATCATGTTCACCGAGACCGACGGCGTGCGAACAGCGAAGACGTCACACACGCTGAGCCCGGTTCCGTTTGCGATCCACGACGCTCGCGCCGATGCCGGCTACCAGCTCGCCAATGTCGATAGTCCCGGCTTGGCCAACGTGACGGCCACCTTGCTGAACCTGCTCGGCTACGAAGCTCCAGCAGACTGGGAGCCAAGCCTCATCGCTTGAGCAGGCCAGCCCGATCAAAGGCGACGTCGCCACCAACAATGGTGGCCTCAACGACCGTGTCGGCGATCTCCTCTGGGTCGATCGCCGTCAGATCACGATCGAGCACCGTGAGATCAGCCAACTTGCCGACGGTGATCGACCCTTTTCGATCCTCGTCAAAGGCGGCGTACGCAGACGACAGTGTGTAGGCCTCGAGCGCCTCAGCAGCGGTGAGGGCCTCGTGCGGATTGAACGGTGCACCGCTGCCCGTGCGCTGGTTGACCATGTCGTGGATTCCCAGCAAGGGAGCGCCGTTGACGACGGGACGGTCAGAGCTGCCGGGCACGACAACACCCGCATCGAGGAACGATCTCTGCCGATAGCAATCGGGAGCCCGGTCGCCGATGGCTCGCAGCATGCCGTCGCCAATCTCGTTGATGAAGCGGCCTTGCGGAACCGGAATCACTCCGAGGGCGGCGATGCGGTCGACGTCTGACGCTCGAGTCATTCCACAGTGTTCGATCCGATGGCGGCAGTCGTCTCTCGGTAACTCCTTCATCGCCCGTTCGTACGCACCAATGACAGACGAGACGGCTCGGTCACCAATGGCATGCGTGGCCACTTGCCACCCGGCTCGGTGGGCTCGGAAGATCAACGAATGGAGGAGCTCTTCTTCCATCTGGAAGTACCCCGAGTTGCCCGGTTCGCCTTCGAAGTCGTCGAACATGGCCGCGGTTCGACCAATGAGCGAACCGTCAGCGAAAATCTTCGTTGGCCCGAACCGAAGCCAGTCGTCGCCGAAGCCAGTGTGCACGCCAAGATCGAGGGCAAAGGGCTCCTCGTCGTCTGGATGGTGATCAATGGGATGAAGCGTTTCGACCGACGGCATCAGGGTGACACGCACCCGTAGCCGGCCAGCCCGACGCGCCGCTTGGTAGGCCGCCACCTCAACCGGCTCCACGGTGCCGAGGATGCCACCCACCCCGGCTTCTTGGCAGCTCGTGATCCCCTCAGACAGGTAGTGGTCAGACGCTGCGCCGAGGTTGGTCACCAGATCCGCGGTTGGTCTCGGGTGGAGCAGTTTGCGGGCCAGCGTCTGGGCTTGTTCTTCGAGCAGTCCGTTGGGTGTCCCGTCGCTCCCGAGCGAAACGACGCCGCCTTCGGGCACCGCCACCTCGCCAATTCGGGCCAGCCGCATCGCCGTGGTGTTCACAACGCAGAAGTGCCCTGAGGTGTGGTTCAACAGCACCGGGTTGTCTGGGCTGACCTGATCGAGTTCCTGTCGTGTCGGGTGGCGACGCTCGGCGAGCTTGTTGTCGTCGTACCCCGTTCCGATGATCCACACGCCGGGCTCGGTGACGGCGGCCCGAACCGCAATCGCATTCACGAGCTCCTCGACACTGCCGACAACTGTCGGCTGGAGATGCACCTCGTTGAGCGCCGCCCCGAATGCCTGCATGTGATTGTGAGCGTCGTTGAAGCCGGGCACGACAGTTGCCCCACCAAGATCAACTCGCTCCTTGCTGGGAACCGATGAGAGGTCGTCACCAACAGCAACAATCGCATCGCCCAATATCGCAATCGAGCGAGCGGTCGGTTGCGACCGGTCGACGGTAAGGACGTTTGCATTCTCAATGATCAGGTCAGCTCGCATCACAGGCCACTCAGTAGGTTGATGATCAGTCCGACAAAGAAGTAGCCGAGAGCCCACAAGCTCGCGACCCAGCCGGCAACAAAACCTGCGGGGTGTAACGACACCGCTCCGCCAACGACTTGACCGATGCTCGTCGCGTTGAAGGCGTCGTAGGCCTGCTTTGAGGCTTTGAGCGACGTCACGAGTTGGCCCGGGGTCTTGGGCCGTTCTTTCGCACTTCGGAGTGCGACAGCGACAGAAGAAAAATCATCGGTGAGACCTTCGGTGTTGTTCGGTAGCGCCCGCACCTTGTCTGGCAGATCAGTCGCAGCCTCGAGACCCTTCCACAACCCGAAGAGACCCACCGCAGGGATCAGGCAGAACACCGAAGGAAGCAGACTGAGGAACCAGTGCAGGCCAAAACGAAGAAGACCGCTGAACAAAAGCAGTCCGCCTAGGACGGCACCAACCCCAAGCACGGCAATCGTCACTCGAAGACCTCGCACCACCAATGCAAGGTGATCGAGAAGTCCGAGAAGACGCTCGACCGACGCATGCACAGCCCCGAGCCTAGATCACGCTGCGTCTTCAGGCAGATTGTGACCCGGATGCTCCAGGGCCTGCGATACCAAGCTCAACAGCCCGCATCACCGCCTGGGCCCGAGAGCTGATCCCGAGCTTGCGGTAGACACGCTTCAGATACGTCTTGACGCTCGACTCCGCGAGGTACATCTCCTGAGAGATCTCGGCGTTACTGAGTCCAATGGCGACGAAGCCAAGCAGTTCAATCTCACGGGCTGTCAGGTTCGTGTCACTTGTTTCCGCCCAGGTCGGTGACCAGACGTGAACGGGGAAGTCGTGGATGACGCGCTCGCCTTTGGCAACACGGGTGAGTCCGTCGACCAGCTCAGGCGCGTTTGCAGACTTCGACAAGACGCCAGACGCGCCCTTCTCGACTGCTTCGACGGCCATTGCTGGAGTCAACTTCCACGTGAACAACACAACGTGTTCGAAGCAGTCGAGCGCATGGGCCTCAGCGACACGATCGACGCCTGCGTTCGGGTGTCCAAAAGCGTCAACGAGGGCCACCGTTGCCGGGATCGGTTGGAGCACGCCGATTTCGCATCCCACAATCTCGAGCCGGCGATCATACGGCGAGAGCATGGCCGCAAGCCCGTCAACGACCAGCTGCGCGTCGTTGATGACAACGAGGGAAATTCGGTCCGAATCAGGCTTCTTGGTACCGAGTGAGGTGTCGCCGCTCGTACCTTTCGCTGACGAAGTAGCCATGCCCTCTAGCGTGACAAACCACGACACGGCGCGAGACATCAGGCGAAAATTGAGTCAGTCAGGCGACTCGGCAGGGGCAGCAACTGGCGAACCCAGCGCCTCAATCATCTCGATCGTTCGGTCATCAGCGACGCCAGCCATCAGAATCAGACTTCGCTTGAACTCACGCATCACCGGTGTACCGGGCTCGTTGAGCGCCATCTCGACCGCCCCACGGGCCATGTAAACCATCAGCTCGACACGGACCAGATTGATTTCATGCTCGTCCCTGAGGTGCGGGGCGAGGACGCCGTGAATCTGCACGGCGATCTTGTGAGCCGCTTGGGCAATGAGCTCGCTCACCACCACAGAGTTGGCACCACCGAGCCATATTCGGCGCATCGCTGGCTCTTCGCGCATCAAATCGTGAAAAAGATCAACGACCCTACTCAAGGCAACGACAACCTCGTCGACCGACTGCACCGCGCCAAGTTCGGCCTCGAGGTGCCCGTCGAGCTCACCCAAGTAGCGAACGGCGAGCTCGTGAATCACGGCCGTCTGGTCGGGAAAATAGCGATAGATCGCCGCCTTCGAGATGCCAGCACGCTCGCCGATCGCCGACATGGTGATCGGCGTCGCTTCCTCACCGAGCAACTCGGCAGTCGCGTCAAGAATCGCGGCAACCGATCGCCGGGCCCGATCCTGTTTCGGGACCCGTCGAACTTCCTTAGACATGTACCAACCCCAGTTTGATGAGTGCCGCCCATCAACTGCCTCTGAGACTATTCGACCGCATGGCCAAGCCATCGATCGGAGTCCTCAGAAACGACATTTTCTTTGATGTCAGGAAACCGTGCTCACAAGAAGTGATTTTCTGACATCTATCTGAGCCTTACAGCGTACTAGTTCGAACGATTTGGTCGAGACCCGTCAATTGAGAACAGCGACGATGGTCACCGGTTCGTTCTGACCAGGTCGCTCGACAATCAGTTCGATCTCCTCGCCGGAGAAGTAGCTCTGGACGAGTCCGGCGAGTTCGTCGAAGGAGGTGACCGGCGCTCCGTTCACCGTGAGGATTCGGTCGCCTGCCTGTAGTCCGGCTGCCTCCGCAGCACCGCCAGCGGTAATTTCGTCGACCAGCACACCGACCTCGCCGTCTTGGGTCGAGCCTGCGACGCCGAGCACCCCAGGGTCGAGAGCGTCGCCAGCCAAAATACGGTCGGCAACATTGAGCGCTGTCGCGATCGGGACAGCAAAGCCAATGCCGACATTGCTGTTGGAGGTGCCGTCGGTACGGATCGAGGTGTTGATGCCGATGACACGCCCGGCCCTGTCGGCGAGAGCACCGCCGGAGTTGCCGGGGTTGATGGCGGTATCGGTTTGCAGCATGGCGTTGAAGCCACCGGCCTGGTTCGGGACGGGGCGGTTCAGCGCCGACACGATGCCCGAGGTCACCGTTTGCTGAAGCTGGAATGGGCTTCCGATGGCAACGGTGAATTGGCCAACGACTGGCTCATCGGTTGAGAGCTGGGCCACCGGCAATCCGGCACCGTCCTCGACGCGCAGCACGGCGATGTCGTTGCGAGCGTCGGCCCCAACGAGCGTCGTTTCAAAGGTTCGGCCATCAGAGGTGCGTATCTGGATCTGACTCGCACCGGCGATCACGTGCTGGTTGGTCATCACGAGGCCATCACGGAACACGACGCCGGAACCCAGGCCAGCGTTCGTTTCGACCTGCACAACTGACGGGCCGAGGATCTGGGCAACAAAGGCAGCGGGCTCGAGTTCCTCGACGAGTGGGGGCACGGTCGTCGAGGAACTCTGCCCTGCACCCGGGTTCTCTGACTGGGCAGGATCAGAGGCGGGTGCGCTGACCGCGACAACAGGGGCATCTGTTGTGTCGGGGTCGTCCTGAGTTACTGAGGCAAGACCGAAGCCGCCGGCAACAAGTGCGGCGCCAGCCACGAACGCAATGCCTGTCCGAGCGATTCGCCCACCTCGCCCAGCCGACCGGTCGACCTGTGAACTCGAGGTTGTGGTCGAGGCAATCGGCTGGATGAGGGTTGGCGACTCCACATCGGCAACAACGGTCCCCGCGGCGAGCGGACGAGCGGTCGAACCAGGCGGCCGAACCGGAGGCTCGATGCTCAAAAGCTCGGGAGCGGGGAGATCAGTGTGGGGAGAAGGGTTCTTCATGGCAGTCGGTGTAAGCATCGACGTTCCCGTTGTATTCCTGAACGTCTCAGGTTCTCAGTTGGGAGTTCGATGACTCGTACGCCAACACTACGAGTAGTGAATGAAAGCGCCGGTAAACGCCCGATTTACCCGCCTTTTCGGTGGCTCAACAGCCATCGTGAGCGACCAGGGCCGAGCAGGCCGTGGCCTCGGCCCGCTAGACAGCCGGTTCAGATCTCTCGGATCTCACCACGATGTTCTTTTCACCGTCGGTCCCGTTGAGATGCAGCGTCGGGGTTGGGAAACCGCTCATCCCCACAAGCTGGACATCACCGTGCCGGCGCTCATCCGTCGACACCAGCTCGAGCTCCGCACCACCGTCAAGGCGTTCAACGACCTCTGGCGTGAAGCCCGCGGCCGACCTGATGGCGAGGGCGGACGCAACGCCGGCGCCGTCGATCCCCGTGCGTTCGCTCGTCGAATACACGTTGGCGCGGCCAACGACAGGAGCAAGTGTTGACACAACCGCAGCCGCCAACTCGACCCGATCGGTCAGAACCAAGACCGAGCTGATGCCCAGCGCATCAGCGGCTTCTTCGACGCTCTCGTGATCGAGCTCGCCGCTGAAGGCAAGGAGGGCTCGTTCTTGAGCTCGACGCCGCTCGAACGCTCGGTCGGTAAAGATCATCACTGAAACGCCAGCGTCCTGAAGTTGTTCGGCGAACTCCAGGTGCCATCGATCCGCGCCAACCAACGCAATGGCCTTCTGCGATGGGCGAGCCACCCGCAGATAGCGGGCCGCTGGCACTGCGGTGAAGCCGTAGAAGAGCACGGTCAACACGATGACCGAGAACACGGTGGCCACGATGGGGCCAGGATCGAGACCAGCCTCTTCGATCTCAATGGCGAACACGGCAGATACGGCTGCCGCCACAATGCCTCGAGGGGCCACGAAGACGAGGAAGGACCGCTCCCGCGGCGTGAGCGACGACCCAGCCGTCGACGCAGCAACGGCAAGCGGCCGAGCGATGAAGATCAAAATCAGGGTGAGTACGACCGCACGAGGCAGTACGTCGGCAACCTCGTCGAGATCGACCCGGGCGCCGAGCACCAGAAAGAGCCCAGCCAAGACCAATAGGCCGAGCTCCTCTTCGAACTCACGAATGTGACGTGACGGGGCTCGCTTCTGGTTGGCGAGTGTGAGACCCAGCGCCGTAGTTGCCATCAAGCCAGCCTCTGCGGTGACCAAGTCAGCCAACGCGAACGAGCCGATCGCCGTGGCCAACGCCACCGGATTGTGGAGATGATCGGGGACCCAGTGATGACCGATCGCAAACGCCAGGGCGATACCGAGACCGCCGCCGATGGCGGCGCCGGCCAAGAGGGTGATGGCGATTCGAATCGCGGCCTGGCCGGGTTGGGAACCCTCGAGGACCGCGTCGAGTACAACGACGCCGAGCGTGGCGCCGATGGGATCGATCACGATGCCTTCCCACCTGAGCACCTCGGCGACCGAGTGTCTGGGTTTGGCCAAGCGCAACAGGGGCTGCACGACGGTCGGGCCGGACACAACGAGAAGCGCACCGATCAGTGCGGCGATGGCGCTGCGAACCTCGAGCAAGAAGTACACCGAGACGCTGGCAATGATCCAAACGATGAGCGCACCCACCGTGACGAGTCGGCCGACAACGCCACGCACCTCACCCACGCGATCGAAGCGAAGGCCCAACCCGCCCTCGAACAACAAGATGCCAACGCCAAGCGACACGACGGGAAAGAGAACGTCGCCAAACTGCTCATCGGGATTCACCAGCCCGAGACCGGGTCCGGCGAGCACACCAGCAGGGAGCAGCAGGAGGATCGAGGGGATGCGGAGTTTGCCCGCGATCCACAGGCAGGCGGTACCGGCGACGACGATGGTGGCTACCGAGGTCGTCACTTCGTTGCCGGAGGCGAAAATGGCGGTGAAGAAGGTCTCGGTCACGACCCCGCGAAGCGTAGTCGTTTCCCCTGCCGACGAGCCGTGTCCGGGCTGAGGAGTTGTGACCCGTGCGGCTGTCAGTCAGCGAAGTCGGCCCGTAGCGGAACCCCTCTGCCCGCCTGGCTCCAAAAGCCCGTTGTGCCGTCGTCGAGCCACTCGCGCGCCGCATCGGCCAGTCCGCCAAAGGCAGCCAGGAAGAAACCGCTACCCACCGACACTCGCGCCACCCCCAGCTCGGCCAACTCGCGCACAGGTGGCACACCACCCAGGGCAAGCACGTTCACTGGTAGGTCGACCGCTTGCACCACGGTGGAGATCTGGTCGGCGGTCAAGATGCCGGGTGCGTACAAGACATCGGCACCGACCGAGCTGAAGCTCTCGAGTCGAGCCACGGTGTCGGCGATCCCTTCGGGCGACGCCGGATCAACGCCTCGAATGTGGTTCTCGGCTCGGGCTGTCACGACGATGGTCCGACCGCACGATCGAGCCGCATCAACTGCCGCCTCGACGCGAGCCGTTGCCAACCCCGGCTCGTACATTCCGGTGCCGTCGAAGTCCTCGACCGAGAAGCCCGCCACGTCGCTGTCGTCCAAGAGCCTTGCGACGTTGACCGCAACGGCGTCGGGGTCGTCCGCAAACCCATTCTCGAAGTCGCACGAGATCGGCACATCAACGGCACGAACCAGATCGCTCGTGTGGCCAACCACCTCATCGAGCGTGATCGCGCCGTCGTTTCGTCCAAGGGTTGCGGCATAGCCGGCACTTGTCGTTGCCAATGCTTGATAGCCGGCAGTGACGAGGGCCAGGGCCGAACCGCGATCCCATGGATTGGGAAGCAGGAGAGGATTGCCAGGTTGGTGCAGTTCGAGAAGCTGCGCGCCGAGATCACGAGATGATGAGGTCACGCCTCAATGGTTGCCGTTGTGGCCAGCCGGGTCGAGTGACGGCATGCCAATACCTGCGCGCGCCTCTTCGTGTACCGCAGGCTCGAGTCGCTGGTGGTGCTGGTGGTGCTGGCGAACAGTTAGCTGGGGCGCGATGACGTTGACGTGGAGCCCTTGCCCCGCTTGTTCTTCGGGCGTGACCGACCCGAACGCTTGCTGGCCTTGGCTTTCGCCTTGCCCCCGGCCTTCGGCTTGCCACCCGACTTCGGCTTACCGCCAGCCTTTGGCTTGCCGCCCGAGGTGGGCCTGCCGTCGGCCGATGATCGCTTCGAACGGGACTCGTCCGACGAGCCCCTCGACGTTTGCTTGGCTGAGGATGGTCGACGGTTGCTTTGGCGAGCGGGTCGTTCACCTCGCTCGGTCCGCTCATCCTCGGAGCGAGCGTTCGGACCCGGACCGGACTTGTCAGCGCGGGACTTGTCAGCGCGGGACTTGCTCGAACTGGACTGCTTCGAGGCCGGCTTGCGCTTCGACTGACCACCCTTATAGCGACCATCACCGCCCGAACCGCTCTGGCCCGAACCGCCCTGTCCCGAACCGCCCTGGCCCGACCCGTTCTGACCACCGTTGCGTGCGTTGCGGTTCTCCCACGCCGGGGCCTCCCGCTCTCGCAACGGCGGTGTCGTCTCGAACTCGGTCGGCGGAAGACCGACCTGCTTGATGAGGCGACCAACCGGCTTGCGCTGATCCTGATTCACAAACGACACCACCACGCCGCCGGCACCAGCACGGGCGGTTCGACCCGAGCGATGGATGTAGTCCTTGTGGTCGGCTGGCGGGTCGTAGTGAATCACCTGCGCGACACCGTCGACGTGAATGCCACGGGCGGCGACATCGGTCGCTACCAGCGCCTGCACCTTCGCCGTCGTGAACGCATGCAGCGCAGCGTTGCGTTGGTTCTGTGAGCGTCCACCGTGAATCCAGGCGGCCTTCACACCGGCTCGTTTGAGCTGACGGGCCACCCGGTCGACACCGTGGCGTGTCCGACAGAAAATCATCGTCGGCCCAGTGTCTTCAATCAGATCGGCGGCGAGGCGCAGCTTCTCGGTGTTCTCGGTGACGATGAAGCGATGGTCGACGGCGCTGAGATCGGGTTCGACTTCGCCGACCTCGTGGGTGACGGGGTCGGTTTGGTACTTGTCGATCAGCACCTGGACTTCGTTGTCGAGCGTCGCTGAGAACAACACCGTCTGGCGTTCATCGGCGGTGAGGTCAAGGAGTCGACGAACGGCAGGCAGAAAGCCCATGTCGGCCATGCGGTCAGCTTCGTCGACCACTATCGAGTCGACCTCGGCCAACGACACTTCACCTTGGCTGATGAGGTCCTCCAAGCGACCGGGGCACGCAACGAGCAGGTCGGCGCCGGCCCGCAGTCCCTTCAGCTGAGCGCCGAACCCGACGCCGCCGTAGACGGTCAAGATCGTTCGACCGACCGCGTCGGCCAAGGGCTCGAGCTCGCGACGAATCTGTTCGGCGAGCTCGCGAGTCGGCGAGAGAATCAAACCACGGGGGCGCTTTCGTCCGCCTTGGCCAAGTCCGGCGAGCAGCGGGATGCCAAAGGCGAGCGTTTTGCCCGAGCCGGTGGGAGCCCGGCCGAGCACGTCACGACCAGCGAGTGCATCAGGGATGGTCTCTCGTTGGATCTCGAACGGGGCCGTGATGCCCTGACGATCGAGGGCCTTGGTTATCGGCGCGGGCACGCCAAGTGAGGAAAAAGAGACGTCGGAATCCGACGCGGGGAGAGCAGACATTGCAGTGACTTCCATTCGGGCCCAGACCCCGGAATGGGCACGAGCAAGTTGTCAACCTACGCCGACCAGCCCCACAACCCTCGGATCTACCACCCAGAGTGGCATCAGGCACACCCCCCGCCACCAACCCACCCGAACTGGAGTCTCCCACCGGCGAAACAGTCGGTAGGGACCTCCAGAACGGGGAGACGGGGTCAGCTGGCTTGTTCCCAGGCCTCGAAGAGGGCCGCGTAGTGGCCGCCCTGGGCCACGAGCTCGTCGTGAGGTCCGAGCTCGGCAATGCCACCTTCGGTGATCACGGCAACCCGGTCACAGCGTTGCGAGGTCGAAAGCCGATGGGCGATGGCAATGACGGTACGGCCCGACATCAATCGCTCGAGCGCGTCCTCGACGATCAGCTCCGTGCCCGGGTCGAGGCTCGACGTCGCTTCGTCAAGCACGAGTACAGCAGGATCAACAAGCGCGGCCCGAGCGAGCGACACCAGCTGACGCTCCCCTGCCGAAAGGCGACTACCGCCCTCCTGCACCTCGGTGTCGAGCCCCTGTTCGAACGACTCGATTCGGTCGAGCACTCCGATGCGATCGAGCGCTCCTCGAATGTCGTCATCAGAGGCCTCGGGTCGAGCGATGCGCACGTTGTCGGCAACGGTGCCGGTGAACAGATGCCCTTCTTGGGGAACAACCACGACACGATCGCGAACTTCGCGAGCCGAGGTGTCGCGCAGGTCGACTCCCCCGAAGGTGATTGCTCCTTCACTCGGGTCATACAGACGAGCAATGAGCTTGGCCAGCGTCGACTTGCCGGCACCGGTCGGGCCAACAAAGGCAACTCGCTCACCCTCATTGATCTGTAGGTCGACCCCGGTCAACACCGGGGGCCCGTCGCGGTAGGCGAAGTCGAGACCACTCACCTCGATGTCCCCCGTGGCTGGCAGGGCCTCGGGCAGAGCCGGGTCGGGAACGTCGATTGGTTCATCGACCAAGTCGAAGAGCTTGGCCAGAGAGGCCGTCGCCGACTGGACGAGGTTGAAGAGCTGGCTCAGTTGCTGGACCGGCTCGAACAAGCCCTGCAGCAACAAGATGAAGGCCACCACTGTGCCGATCGACATCTGGTCTTCGCGAACCAGGTAACCGCCAACACCAATGGCCAACGCGGTGGTGACCGTGCCGGCAATATCGATGATCGGCAGATACCAGGCGGCCACTCGGACCGATGCCATGTGTGAGTCGTACAGCTGGCGATTGGTTTGGGCGAAGCGGTCGGCTTCGAGATCTTCACGGGCGAAGGCCTGGACGATGCGGACACCGGCGATGCCTTCTTGTAGGGCCGACAGCGTCAGCCCGATGCGATCTCGCACATCCAGATAGGCCCGGTTCGAGTCTCGCTGAAACTTGATCGACGCCAACGCAACGACCGGTACCGACACGAAGCAGATGAGTAGGAGCCGTCCGCTCAGGAGACCGAGCGCGATGAGCGAACCGATGAGCTGAAGAGCGGCGCCAGTGAACATGAGCAAGCCGAACTGAATGAGCTCGGAGAGCGAGTCGATGTCGGAGGTCATACGCGACACCAACACGCCAGACTTCTCGCGGTCGTAGAAGCCAAGCGACTGATCGAGCATGCGGCCGAACACGCGGCGGCGGATGTCCCTCAGGAAGTTCTCGCCGACAGTGGCGAGCAGAAGGATGGCCGTTCGGTAGAGGCCATAACCAAGCAGCGCGGCGAGCAGGTACCCCCCGACGGAGGTGAACAGGGCGTCGCGATCCCCCTCGCGAATGCCGTTGTCGATCGCCCGACCGACAAAGAAGGGGCCGGCCAGGATGGTGCCGGTCCAGGCCACGAGCAGGAAGAACGACAGCAGGGCTCGCTTGCGATAGGGGCCGAGCAGCCGGACGGCGCGACCGAGCACTTTGCCCGTCGCGTTCAAGTCGAGTCGCTCTTCTTCGGTGACACCTCCCTGCAGCCAACCCATCAGGCAGTGGCCTCCTCGAGGTCGGCGTCGCCGCCAGCGGCCAAGACCTCTCGATAACGGGCATTGCTCACGAGAAGTTCGTCGTGTTTGCCCTCGGCCACAATCACACCTTCATCCATCAACACGACTCGGTCGGCGAGGGCGATGGTTGCGGGTCGGTGGGCGATCACGATCGTTGTGCGACCGGTCATCACCTCGGTCATCGCGTCGCGAATCTCGTGCTCTTTGGTCGGGTCGACGGCCGACGTTGCATCGTCGAGAATCAAGACTCGGGGATCGGCAACAAGCGATCGAGCGATCGCCAACCGCTGTCGTTGTCCACCAGACAACGACAGGCCTCGTTCACCGAGTGGCGTGTCATAGCCCTCAGCAAACTCATCGATGAATTCGGCGGCCCCTGCGAGCTCGGCTGCTCGGCGCACCTCGGCATCGGTCGCCCCTGGGTCCGCGAAGGCGATGTTGTCGCGGATTGAGCCACTGAAGAGGAAGGTCTCTTCGAACACAATCGACACCGCTCGTCGTAACTCGTGGCGCGACAACTCGCGCACGTCGATGTCGTCGAGCAACACGGCGCCTTCTTCTGCGTCGTAGTAGCGAGGTAGGAGGCGGGCCACCGTGCTCTTGCCACACCCGGTCGCCCCAACGATGGCAACCGACTCGCCAGCCTCGATGCGCAGATCGAGACCACGCAACACGGGCGGCGAATCGTTGGAGGCTGCGCCGGGCTCGGCCCGCTGGTAGTCGAAGACCACGTTTTTGAACTCGACGAGACCGGCACCGTTGCGTGACGGCAGCGGGCGCGGGTGGGTCGGGTCGACGATGCTCGGAGCGGTCGACAGCACCTCGGCGATTCGCTCCCCCGCTGCGGCCGCCCGCTGTCCCTGCGCAACGACCATGCCGAGCATCCGAAGGGGCTGAATGAGCATGAACACGTAGAGGTTGAAGCCCACGAGCTCGCCGACTGTCAACTGTCCCTCGATCACGAGATGTCCGCCGTAGGCCAGCACGACAACGAGCCCGAGGTTTGGCATCAACTCGATTGCCGGGAGGTAGCGGGATCGGATCCGGGCCACATCGGTGGCCTGATCAAAGATGTCGTCAGCCTCGACATCGAGCTTCGATGACTGCACCGGTTCGGCCCCGAAACCCTTCACGACCCGGATGCCCGACACCGTCTCTTCAACAACGCCAGCAAGCTCTGCCGATTCACGTTGTACGCCGAGCACCGCCGGGTGAAGACGTTGCGAGAACCGACGACCGAGGACGTTGACGAACGGCAAACCGACCAGGGCCAGCAGCGCAAGCACCGGGTTGACGATCAACATCACAACAACAACGGCGATGACAATGAGCGCGTTTCCTGTCGTGATCGGCACCATCGTGACGACATTCTGAAACTGCTGGAGATCGGTGTTGGCTCGGCTCATCAGCTCACCGGTCGCCGTGGTGTCGTGATACGCGAAGTGCAAACGCTGAATGTGAGCGAAGATCCGATCGCGGTAGCGGGCCTCGACAATTCGGGCATTGCGGAACGCCACGTACCGACGCAGGCCCATGAACAGTCCGCTCAAAGAACCAATGGCCACGATGACGGCTGGCCACCGCCACAACGGATCGTCACCCTGTAGCCCGTTGTCGATGCCGAGGCGTATCAGTGTCGGTACGGCGACCCGTACAGAAGTCCAGCCAAGAGCCACGAGCATCCCCACGAACAGACCAGCCTTCTGGCCGCGCAAGGCTTCGACGAGGAGATCCCACCCCGGAGATCTCGTCGATGTCGTCTGCCCAGCCACTCCAACCTTCCTAGCGTCGTTGCCGACACTTCGCCGAAACAATTCGGCGGCCAATCGGTCTCATCAGCTAGTGGCCAGACGTCGCGGCGAGATCACGGCGGAACCGCTGCTGTCCATAGTCATACAGCTCGAGATCCAACTCGTTGAGGGCCTCGATGGCGGCCCACGTCGCAGGGTCGACCTCTTCACGCAGGTCATCAGGGGCTTGGTTCAACTGCGGCACGTCGGCCCGCCGATCCCAACCAAGCCGGTGCGACAAGACGCGCAGACCATCGTCCAGGCTTTCTGACAAGCCGACGAAGATGAAGCGGTCCTCCATGTTGGCGATCGCCAGATCAAGCACGTCGCGCGAGTGCAAGGCACTGTTGTCGTGCAGGCCAGAGATCATCCGCGTCATGTTGTTGTTGACCTCGGGGATGGCGTGGTCTTCGACCATGCTGCGCAACGTCATCCCGCGGCGAATGTGATCGAAGTAGGGGCTGTTGTCATGGCGCTTGTTGTGCAGGAAGTACGACACCACCCTCGACACCGGATGGCGCAAGAACGTGACGTAGCTGGCGCGAACGCCGAGCACCTCGTCTGTACCGAAGAAGACGTGGCCGATGAATGCCTTAGCCGTCGTGGCTTGGGCTTTGAGCTGCTCGAGCACTTCAGGACTGTAGGGAAAGGGCTCGTACAGCGCGACCTGCAGCGGGCCCTGGTATTCCTCATCCACGATCGCACGAAGAGACGTTCCGGCTGTCTTCGGGATGTGCAGAAAAAGGACCTGTTCAGGATGCACTGCGCTCGTATCTCCAACCACCCTCGACCATGACGAGCCGATGGCGAGCGCCGCTGACCTCACGATCGCCGCTTTCGTAGCCAGCATCGCCATCCCACGAGATGATCATCGGGTCGCCCGGCAATGGTCGAGTGGCGAAACGCTCGGGAGCTCGACCCGCTGCCCATGCCAGCGCACTGTCGACGTCATTGTGGGCGGCCAGCTCGTGCAGGGACACGAACGTCGGCGGAACGAGCTCGATCTCACCTGCGTCACGCTTCGACATTGCGACTTCGGGCGACATCCACTCGTGATCCTTGATCTCGCCGTCATCGATGAGGATGTCGTCCGAAGGCGAGCGCACCGCAAAGAACCACGTGGAGAACCGGCGTCGGGGGCCGGGGGTTTTCATGGCGGCCATCTGAGGTGGAATCCAGTACGACCACGGGACAAGGTCGTCCGCGTCGACGGTCAGCCCGGTTTCTTCTTCGACCTCGCGCGCTGCTGCTCGACGAGCCGAGCCCACCACGTCGTTTGGATCGTTCTCTTCGTCGTCGACCCGGCCTCCGGGAAACACCCAGGCACCGCCGAAAGCAATCTTCGAGTTCCGCCGAAGCATCGCCGTTTCAATGCCGCTGACGCCATCACGCAACAGCAGAACCGTGGCGGCGGGAATGAGCTCAGGATCAGATTCGCTTGCCGCTGATGGGCCGGGGGTGGGGTCGGTCACGGTGCCAAGCTAGACCCACCGGTGCTGGTGAACACAGCTGTCAGATCGGCTATTCACGGAATGCTGGTGCCCAAGCGCAACACTGAACCGGTGGCCACGCGAGGTCTGGAGATTATTCTTGCCCTGTTCGTCGGCGTCGTGCTCGCCGTCGGGGCCTTTGTGGCGCTCGACCTCGGCGAGTCGCGTGATGCGGACACATCTACCTCGCCCGAGGCGTCGCCGTCGACCACCGTGCCGGGCGTCGAGAACACCCGACCAACCGCTCCGCGAGCCACCCCAGACGAGATCATCGAGGTATGGGAACGGGCCTACACCTCCACCTACGCCCTCGAAGGCCAACTCGAGATTCACGACGTTGCAGACGGCGAGAGTCCAGATCTCTACGCCATCACGAGTGAGCCAGCCGTCGTCATCGAGGTTCGACGGGCCTTCATCGACGGTCGCGAACTCGATCAGGTGGGCGATACCGCACTGTCGATCGGGCCCAGTGGGCAACGAACGTGCGAACGCTCCGGCACGATCTTCTTATGTACCGACCCCGAGCCGGCACCAACGACCGAGCTACGTCTGGAGGTCGTGAGATCGCGCATCGATGGGAACGACGCTGACTATGAGGTGTGGCCAGACGATGGCTGTTGGCTGGCGGTTGCGATCGAACCAACGACGTCAAGCAACTGGGGTCAGGTGTCGCGTTGGTGCTTCGACGACGCGACAGGCGCGCTGCGAGAACGGACCACGTGGCGGGGCGCCCGGCTCGAACGCTTCGTTGCCAATGAGATCCGGTCGGAAGTGACCGAAGACGATCTCGCTCCGGCGTAGAGCTTGTCAGCAGCCGCTGAGCAAAGGGCGAGCGGAGGACATCTGCGTCCAGCACCCGAAGGCGCTGGTGGCGATGCGTGTGGAGGGAGTGACGTCCTCCGCTCATTGCCCCATATGAACCGGTGAGGGCGATGACCACCGGTGTGTCAGTACCATCGGCAGCGTTCGAAAAAAGCTTGAGTGAGAAATCTCGAATTACTGGGAGCAGTCTTGCTCCCCTCGGGGCCCGTTCGAACCAGGAGCGCACATCCAAAACCATGGTCTTTCTCGGAGACGATCTTCTGCCCTGGCTGACGCTGGCGATCGGCGGGGCACTTGTCGTGGGGACAGCGCTGGCGCTCGTGCGACCGCCGGCCGAACGAGCCGAGGGAGCACTTGCTCAAGCACCCCTGGGTCGTAGTTTGGGCCAGATCGCCATCGGTCTGGTTGCCAGCATCTGGGCCATTGCCTCACTCTTGAGCTGAGCCAGAACCGAAGTCAATCTGCCCAGTCGCTCAAGAACAGGCCGCTTTCACCCGAAACAAGAGGGCACGTCGAGAGCAGAGGACGATAGCCATGGCGGTTATTCAGAAGACACCCGAGGCCACCACGGCAACCCCTTCAGCGGTTCGCACAACGCCTTCGATCTCAACCCAGCGAGTCAACACCGCGACAGCGGACCGCACGATCATCGCTTCCGTCGCTGGCCCATCAGCCGCACCGACAACCTCCCGGCCCGAGGATCGTGGCGTCGACAAGCTGCGGCTCACCTACACCGTGCTTCTCGGAGCTGCGGCCTGCCTCGCTCTCATCGGCGTCGTCACCCAGAACCAAACCAGCGACGCTGGTGCACCCGATGCACCACCGCCCGCGGTCCTCGAACAGCGGGGCTGACGCGTCGAACAGGTCCGCTCAAGCGGAAAAAGCTAGAACTCTTCGGCCGGCGGGCCACCGCCACCAGCCACAGCTCCGGCTGGCGGTGCTCCACCTGAGCCGGGCGGCGGCGTCCGCCGACTCATGTTCTCAAACCGAGTGAAGTGACCGAGGAACGCCAGTTTCACCGTTGCCGTCGGGCCGTTTCGGTGCTTGGCCACGATGACCTCAGCGACACCCTTGGCCTCTGATTCGGTGTTGTAGATCTCGTCGCGATACAAAAACATCACGACGTCGGCGTCCTGTTCGAGTGCACCGGACTCTCGGAGGTCAGACAGCATTGGTCGCTTGTCCGTTCGCTGCTCCAGACCACGGTTGAGCTGGGCCAGCGCGATCACTGGCGTCTCAAGCTCCCTGGCCAAGATCTTGAGATTTCGGGAGATCTCCGAGACCTCCACCTGACGACTCTCGGCGTTCGAACGCCCGGTCATGAGCTGGATGTAGTCGACGAGAATCATGCCGATGTCGCCCACCCGGCTCTTCAGGCGGCGAGCCTTCGCCCGCATCTCCATCACCGTCGTGTGCGGATTGTCGTCGATGTAGATCGGTGCGTCGGCGAGGCGTCCGACGCTGTGGCTGATGCGGG
The DNA here is from genome assembly GCA_937976305.1 of uncultured Acidimicrobiales bacterium. GTDB lineage: Bacteria > Actinomycetota > Acidimicrobiia > Acidimicrobiales > SZUA-35 > CALEWY01. The sequence continues at coordinate 4,329 of CALJSB010000026.1, read as the reverse complement.
TCCAGTCGTTTTCATCAAGGCGACCGGTTTTCACCCGGGTTGCGTCGACTCGGGCATCAGAACACAAGATGCGCTGAGAAAGTTCGAGCTGGCTCATCTCCAAGCAGAAGAACAACGACGGCTTGCCAGTTTGCATGGCCGCATTCGCCGCCATGCCAAGGGCAAACGCTGTCTTGCCCATCGCTGGTCGGGCGCCGACCACATAGAGGGCGTTTTTCTGAAGCCCCGAGAGCAGTTCGTCGAGATCGTGATAGCCCGACGGGATACCGGTGATGGCGTCGCCCTGCTCGTAGAGCATTTCGAGGCGATCGAGGTTGTCGGACAGCAGGTCTCGAATTTCAGCCGTCGAGTTCGCCACGCGGCGTTGGGCGACATCGAACATCTTGGCTTCGGCATCGTCGATCGATTTCACGACATCGTCGGGAACGCCGTAGGCCTCTTCGGCGATCTCGTTGCTGACCGAGATAATCCGACGGAGCAGCGCCATCTCTTCAACGATCTTTGCGTAGTACATGGCGTTGCTGACCGCGGGCGTGTTCGCCTGCAAGTCGATCAAGATCGCACTGCCACCGACGGCCTCGAGGAGGTTCGCTCGTTCGAGTTCATCGGCGACGGTGATCGCGTCAACTGGTTCGCCTGCGCCGTACAGACTCAGCACGGCCTCAAAGATGTGGCCGTGCCCTGGTTTGTAGAAGTGATCGCCCTCGAGAATCTCGACAACGTCGGCAATTGCTTCCCGGCTGAGCAGCATCGCACCGAGCACTGCTTGTTCTGCACTGAGGTTGCTCGGTGGTACTCGCGCCATACGGGATCCAGCTGAGCCTCCACCTGACGGGCCACCGCCTGAGGAACCGCCACGAAAGGAGGCGCCACTTGATGGACCGGACGTCTGGCTCGACCCACGAGAGGCGCCGTCGGTCAGATCGAGCACCGGACCGCCGAAGTCGGCCGCTGGTGGACCGTCGTAGGGAGGTTGGTCTGTTGCGGGGGCGCGATCGCCAACGGCTGTGTCGCTCAACCCGTCGCTTCGATCAAAATCAGCAGAGTCGCCCCCAAACACATCTGGTGCACTGCGTTCGCCAGCGTCAATTGGGCCGGCAGGGTCAGCCCCATCGTCAGGTGCAGCAGCACGACCGGGAGGCGTGTCGGCACCTGTGGGTTCACTTGGCGGGGGACCATCGGGCATAGGTAGATCATCGCTCGGCAAGGCTGTGGACTCCTAGACCCTGAAGGTGTGAATTACGGGCTTCAGGCTGTGGAAAAGGTGGGGAAGAGAGCACCTGTGCTGTGGGCGATTGCGGGCTCGGCAAAGACGCCTCGGCCGACCTTCGTCGCTCACGCGGGGTCGGGGCGGCCGAGGCCTGATCTCTGAAGTTGTGACGACGCAGTGCGATACAACGCGGTGCGATGCCTTGATCGCCGTGGCCGTCATTCGCCGGGCCCGGCTCACCGGGCCCCGCAACTTACGCTTCGACGACCTCGACGGTGATCGGGAACTGCACCTCGTCGTGAGGCTTGGCCGTCACCGTGTGGGTACCCGTCGAACGAATCGACTCGTCGAGAATGATCATTTTGCGATCAAGCTCGACACCGGTCTGGGCCAGGGTTGCATCGGCAATGTCGGCCGCGGTGACAGAACCGAAGAGCTTGCCCTCGGCACCGGCCCGAGCCTCGATCGAAATCGAGCGAGCGACAAGCGTCTTGGCCACTTCTTCGGCCGCTTCACGGTCTTTGGCGTTCTTGGCCTGCCATGCCTTGCGCATGGTTTCGGCCTGCACCTCAACTCCGTCGGTTGCCCGCTGCCCGAGACCCTTTGGCAACAGGTGGTTGCGGGCGTAGCCGTCGGCTACCTCCACGACATCACCTCGGTTGCCGAGGCCACTGACTGACTCGTGTAGAACGATACGCATCAGGCCTCTCCCTCGCTGGCTGCAACCTCGACCGGCGGAGCTTCGCTCACGGGTGCCTCAGCTGCAGGAGCTTCGGTTACCGGCGGCGTGTCGCCATCGGGGCGTGGTGTCTCGTCGCGATTCTCATCACCGTCGCCGCGAGGGCGACGGTCGCCACGCTCGGGGCGATCGCCACGAGAACGACGCTGGGTGGTCACACGGCTGGCGTATGGCAACAGGCCCATCTCGCGGGCATTTTTGATCGCACGGGCCACCACACGCTGCTGCTGGGAATCGTTGCCAGACACTCGACGTGAACGGATCTTGGCTCGATCAGACATGAAGCGCCGAAGCGTGTCGACGTCCTTGTAGTCGAGGTACTCGATCTCATCCGATGTGAGCGGGCTGATCTTCTTCTTTGTCCGGCGATTGGCGTCTTTGGGCTTCGCCCGCCGGGTGTTACGTGACTTTGCCATTAGAAGGGCTCCTCATCGGGGGAATAGGCAGGCGTGTCTTGGCGACCGCCACCTTGTGGACCGAACGAACGGCCACCGGCGTTATCGCCACCAGCATTACCGCCACCAGCATTACCGCCTCCAGCATTACCGCCTTGAAATCCGCCGCCTTCACTACGTTCGTTGCGTTGGATCTGGGCTGTTGCCCAGCGGAGACTCACGGCGACATCGTCAGCGACGATCTCGACCTTGGAGCGCTTTTCGCCCTCCTGATTTTCCCAGCTGCGCTGATCGAGACGACCGGTGACGGTGACGCGACTGCCGCGGCTCACGGTCTCGGCGACGTTCTCGGCGAGCTGGCCCCAGCAGGTGACATCGAACCACGACGTGGCTTCTTCCCACTCTTGGGTCTGACGGTTCTGCCACCGGCGGTTGACCGCGATGCCAAAGTTGGCAACGGCCTGACCCGACGGGGTGAAGCGAAGTTCTGGTTCACGCCCGGCGTTGCCGGTGACGTGGACTGCATTGTCGACAGCCATGACGCCTCCCGACTATGCGGAGACCGCTGCGAGGCCCCGCTTGTGGGCCTCCTTCAGCGGCAACCGGATGAACTTGTGGCGGATCACTTCGTCGGCGAGACGAAGGGTGCGATCGATCTCTTCGAGCGCGTTCGGAGCGACAAACTCCAGCACGACGTAGAAACCTTCGGTCTTCTTCTGGATCTCGAAAGCGAAGCGACGCACGCCCCACTTGTCGATCTTTTCCAGCGAGCCACCCGCTTCTTTGGCGAGTTCTTCAAGACGGTTGATCTGTTGCTGAACGTCTGACTCTTCTGTGTCAGCCGTAAAAATGATCATCAATTCATAAGCACGCATGCAGCGTTGCCTCCCTACGGACCCGGCAGATACCGGAGCCCCCGACGGTCGAGGGCAGGGTGATGGTCGATCCAGAAGGCCGACCAGGACCCTGCGATGCTAGCGGGCCGTTGCTCGAACCCGACTGGTACATCTCGGACCCTACCGATGGCGTGTGACAGTCACATTGGGTCCGGTGTCGCGGACCGCTACTCGCGATCGGCTGTCAGCCCTCTCGCTTCGCTCGTCCCTCGCTCCGCGTCACGGTTGCACCGCCCCCCAAAGCCGGGTCACGCCGCCCGAGGGGCAAACTTGCGTGCACGACACCAGCGACCGACGTTGGCGTGCACGCAACTGCGGACCCGCCGAGAACTTGCGTGGGCTGGAACATGCGCACAGGGTCTTGTGCACGCAGGTTCGCGGGCAGACTGGTGGGTATGGGTACGGAGACAATGGCCGAATGTGAGAGCTGTGGCGACGAGGGCAAGGTCACCGAGGTTCGGCGCGTCTACGTGACGCCGGCCGATTGGGACACCGAGTCAAAGATCACGCCGGCCGATGACACCGAGCAGTGGTGCGATGCGTGCGTGCTGCACTACCCGCACCAACCCGTCTGAGTCTCGGCTAACCGTCGCCCTCGCCTGCTCCCTCGCCGCTATCGGCGGGGACTGCGGTGGTAGAAGGCTGCTCTGTTGTTGATTCAGCTGCCGTTGTTGGTGGCGTCGTCGTGGTGTCGCCTTCGGCCGTTGCGGCCGGCGCGGTGGTTGACCCACCCGCTTCAGTTGGCACCGGCGCACCGTCTGGCGTTGTCGGAACCGGCTGACCGTCCGCATCGAGAAGCGCAGGCGGTGGGTCGACGCACGGTGCGGTCGTGACCGCGCCCAAGCCAGCGCTGTCACCGTCAGCCGTGGTCGTCGGTGCCGATGAAGGCGCCGCTGTTTCCGCAGTGGCCGCTTCGCCATCGGCCGGCGCAGCGGGGGCTGGCGCACAGAACGGCAACGTGGTGGTCGACAAGTCGGGGTTGAGAACCAGGCCGGGGAAGTCCGCTTGGGTGGCGAGCCCGGTACACGGCGCCTCGCCTCGGCCGGCCCGAATGTCGGCCGCTCGAGCGTTGAACGAGCCCCAAATCTC
>CALJSB010000025.1 GCA_937976305.1 uncultured Acidimicrobiales bacterium | reverse complement strand
AGGGTTGGTGGGCCGCCAACTTCGTCAAGACGGAGCGGGCTCGTATTCGTGAAGAAGAACTGACCAAACGCCTTCGCCAGCTCCGCTACAGCCTGCGTCGAGCCAGCGATGAGACTGAAGTACGCACACTGGTCGGTGAGGTCAACGCCGAGATCCAGGAGCACAACCGGCTCTCACGGGACCTCGACATTGGTGAGTATCCCGAGGTGTCCGTCGACGAGGAACTCGAGAGGTTTCGACGGCGCTAGCGACCGTTCCAATCGGATCGAAGCAGTTCCATGAGCAGGCCGTCTGCCCATGATCCGTCCGCCTGTTCCTCGTATTGGTGCATGACACCGACGGGCCGGAAGCCGACCTTGGTGTAGCAGGCAATCGCTGCAGCGTTGTCGGCTGCTGGGTCGATCGTGAGCCGATGATGACCGACGTAGTCGAAAAGGTGAGAGACGAGCGTTGCGATGGCGTCTGACGCGTACCCCCGGCGATGGTGCCCGGGCGCTATGTAGATGTCGAGAGAAGCGTGCCGGTACTCGGGCTCGGTCTCCTCGAAGAACTGAATCAACCCGACAATCTCTTCGTCGACCAGATCGAGAATTGTCAACCTGGTGGTTTCCTCATCAGCGAGATCCTCGGCGAACTCGGCGATGAGATCTTCACCCCGCCAGCGGGCCATCACCTCAGGCGTCTGCCTGATCGCCACGATGGCGTCTTGATCTTCGAGGGCTGTCTTGCGCAGGCGCACCCTCTCACCGACGATCTCCATGTCGAGACAGTAGTGGGCGCGTCGCACACCGTCTCTGCGCCCTTGACCATGTCTGCGAACGACGTGGCACGATGGTCTGATGCTGAGCAACGAACGGCGGAATGCCGATCCCCTGAGGTTTGTTGACGGATCTATGGCACCGACAGTTCCCCCAGAACGCATCCAACGAGCCGAGAAGCGCATCAGAGTCATGTGCAATGAGGAGACGATTGTCGATACGACTTCTGCGCTGCTCGTATGGGAGCACGCTTATTACCCCCGCTACTACTTTCCGACTGATGCGATCTCGGGTGAGCATCACAACACCTCGGGCATCGGAGCCATCGAGGGTCACGTTGCGCTCGATTGGAACGCAATGGATGCCTGGTTCGAAGAAGATGAAGAGGTCTTCGTCCACGCTCGCAATCCCTACGTCCGCGTCGACGCTCTGCAAAGCTCCCGCACCGTTCGGGTCGAGATCGATGGTGAAGTCGTCGCCGAATCGTCGAACCCTGTCGTGCTCTTCGAGACGAGTCTTCCCGCCCGCTACTACCTGCCGGCAGACGACGTGCGACAAGACCTGCTGACCCCCACAGATCTCGCAACCTCGTGCCCCTACAAGGGCACAGCGCAGTACTGGTCAATCGGTGAACACGAGAACATCGTGTGGTCCTATGCCGCTCCGCTCCCGGAGAGTCAGCCCGTGCAGGGCCTGATGTGTTTCTACAACGAGAAGGTCGACCTGTACGTCGACGGAGAACTCGTCGACAAGCCCCTCACGCCCTTCAGCTGATCTTCACTGTCACACTCCATCTCTATGGTGAGCTTCATGCTTTTGACAGGTGGAGTTGAAGGTTCTGAGGCGGTGTCGGTCGACGAGCGAATTGCGTTGGCGGCCGGGCTGCGAAACACCGGCGATGCCGCGTTGGTTGATCTTGTCGTCGACGTACTGGCAGACGGTTCGTGGCAGGGCGATGGCATCAACTCCCCAGCCCACTGGGTCGGTTGGAAGTTCGGGGTCACCCGAGGTCGGGCCCGCCAGATCGTCACCACGGCCCGTCGGTTGCCCGAGCTGCCCTTTCTCGCCGAGATGTTCGGCGAGGGCCGTCTCAGCTTCGAGCAGGCGCATTGCGTGGCCCGCTACTGCCCGGTCGGCTTCGACGAAGCAGTGTCCGACTTTGCCACCTTCGCCACGATGCATCAGCTCCGCCACACCCTTCGCCAATACAGCTTTGACGCCGAAGCCAGCCTCGATCCCGATGATGGTGATCAGAACGAGCCAACAAATCGGGCTTCAAAGGGGTTCGGCGACGACGGCCGCTATCGCCTTTCGCTCGATGTTGATGCCGCAACGGGCGGTGGTGTGGACGCTGCGATCGAACAAGCGTGGGCCCGTCTCCGGGCCGCCGAGCCGGTTGGTGAACTCAACCTGGCCGATGCGGTCGCCGACTGTTTCACCACAAGCGCCGCAGCCGATCCCTCACAATCTCGCAAGGCGTCGAACGCAATGCTGCTTCACATCGACATCGATCGATTGCTCGAGGCCGGAGCTGAAGGCCTCGTCGGCCACTTGCATCTGGGGCCAGTGCTCGGTCGTTCGCTCACCGAACTACTGAGCTGTGACGCAACCGCCCAGATGGTCATCCGGGTCAACGGCCGACCGATCAACCTCGGGCGATCAACGGCAACCATTCCGCGCTGGCTGCGGCGGCTCGTGCAGAACCGCGATGGCGGCTGCCGCTTCTGCGGCTCGGTCATCAATGTCGATGTGCATCACATCATCCACTGGGCCAACGGCGGCCCAACTGATGAGATCAACCTCGTCACGCTGTGCTCTCGACATCATCACGCCGTGCACAAACGCGAGCTCCACATTGTTGGCAACCCAACCCTGATGGGGCCGGTGTTCGACACTGGCGAGAGACTCCGGTTTCTGAACCGTCACGGTAACGAAATCGGACCATCCCAGAAGCCACGCCCACCAGGGGAGTGCCGCGAATCCGAATCGCCGAGACGATACGACTCACCGACTGGGGAGCGACTACAGCCGTGGGCGGTGTGGTTCGGCCGGAACAAGCCAAACCTCAACTGAGTCGAGTCAGGCCAGCAGTGTTTCGGCGACCCGCCCCACCTGGAGGGCGAGCGCGTCAGCCCCTCGGCGAGTATTGATGAGAAGGCCCAGCGGCATGCCGTTGCGGTCTCTTCGTCGCGCTCCTGCTGTGCCGTCGACCATGCCACCGAGGGGAACGGTGAGCGATGGTTGACCGGTCATGTTCCAAAGCGAACAGTTACCCATTCTGGGCATGCGGTCCTCGGTTGGCGCTTCGGTGAGCAGTCCGGCTCCCTTCCGAATCGTGGGGCAAATGAGGACATCCCAGTCGTCGAAGGCCGCTTCGACTTGCTCGGTGACGGTCCGGCGAACCGCCAGTGCTTCGGCGTAGATCTGTTCGTCGACGTTCGACACCAGATCGACCCAGTGCCGCAGCTCGGGGCCCACGGTTCCCTCGGCTGCGGCATCGATATCTGCTCCGTAGACCTCACGAATGTCGGCGCAAAGCAGATTGGCCTGGTCGTCAACTGCTTCGAGATCAATGCCGAGATCGCTACACAGATCGACGGAACCCATCGTCCATTTGCGGGTGCCGAGCGCTCCGATGGCATCAGCAAATGCGGCCTTCACGTCAGGTTCGCACAGATCGAGGAACGGACCCTGCAAGACACCGATGCGCAACTCGTCGAGTTCGGCTTGCAGATCGCGGCCGCTGCGAACGCAGGTGGTCGGCGTGTCCCATTCGTCGCCCTGAATCACCTCGAGCAGCGCAGCAGCGTCGTCGACGGATCGAGCGATGGGACCGACGTGGTCAAGCACTCGGGCACACACGCTTACGCCATCGGTCGAAACACGCCCAAACGTCGGCTTGAACCCGACCACGCCGCACGCTGCGGCCGGATGTCGAATCGAACACGACGTATCTGTTCCAATCGCGATCGGGACCAAGCCCGAGGCAACCGCAGCCGCAGAGCCTGAAGATGACCCGCCCGAGTATCGAGCCGGGTCGTGTGGGTTGCGGACATCACCAAACCAGCTGTTGGCCCCGGTCGTTCCGCAACACAGCTCGGTGCAGTTGGTCTTGCCAACGATGATCGCCCCTGCCTCTCGCAGGCGTCGCACAACGTCCGCGTCACGGTCAGGGACCCGGTCAGCAAACATGCCACTACCGATGGTCGTCTTCAAGCCGGCGGTATCAATGCAGTCCTTGACGCCAACAAGCACGCCATCGACTGGGCCGAGCGGTTGTCCGGCTCGCCGTCGGGTGTCTGCTGCCGAGCGTGCCAGCAACGCCCCTGCCCGGTCGACCGTAATGAAGCAGTTCGTGTCGTCCTGATCGATTGCGTCCAGCGTTGGGCCGACCATGGTGTGGATCATCGCATTCATGGCGGGCTCGTGTTGGGTTTACGATGGCCCGGTGGTTGCTGAACTCATGGATGATCTGCCCTCGATCGCTGATCTCGAGCGACGGGCCAAGCGGAGAATTCCACACTTCTCATGGGAGTACTTGGCCAGCGGCACGGGCTCAGAAGAAGCCGTTCGTCACAACCTGGCCGCTCTGGCAGAGGTGAAGTTCACCCCTCAGTTGATGAAGGGGCAGCTCGATCCGGCAACCGAGACTGAGCTGTTCGGCATCTCCTACGCAGCGCCGATCGGTATCGCCCCCGTTGGGCTCACGAGCCTCATCTGGCCAGGTGCCGATCGATTGCTTGCCGAGGCGGCGGCCAGCCGGCGCATTCCGTACGTGTTGAGCACCGTGGGAACCGAGAAACCCGAAGTGGCTGGACCTGCTGCCGGTGGCATGGGCTGGTTTCAGCTCTATCCGCCACGCGACGCCTCGCTGCGTGAGGATCTGATCGACCGAGCACAAAAGTCTGGGTTCACGACCCTTGTTGTGACAGCAGATGTTCCAGCCGCCAGTCGGCGTGAGCGCCAACGGAAGGCTCGGGTTCGAGTACCCCCGGTCATCGGACCAGCGCTTGTTCTCCAATCAGTCATGAGGCCGTTCTGGGCCATGGAGATCCTCCGACACGGTATGCCGCGCTTCCGAGGGCTCGAGGCCTACATCGACGAAGCCACGATGAAGAACACCGCTGGATTTGTCGGCGCCAACCTCGGCGGCACACTCTCGTTCGAGTACCTCGCAACCGTACGAGAGCAGTGGGACGGCCCGCTTGTCGTGAAGGGCATCCTCGACCCAGACGATGCGCAACGTTGCGTCGACACCGGAGCCGATGCCGTGCAGGTGTCCAACCACGGCGGACGCCAGCTCGACGGTTCGGTCGCAGCGATCAATGCGCTCCCAGCGGTGATTGATCGTGTCGCCGATGCGGTGCCCGTGCTGTTCGACTCGGGCGTGCGCGACGGTCTCGATGTCGCTCGAGCCATCGCACTGGGAGCGAGCTTCGTGTTCTGCGGGCGGGCCTTCATGTTTGGCCTGGCCGGGGTGGGCGAGCTTGGGGCGAAGCACGCTTACGACATCCTGCACGAAGGCCTCGTCAACGTGATGGCACAAACCGGATGCGCCACGCTCGATCAGCTGGCCGACCGACTGACGTGATTCGTCCGCTCGGAGCCCGACTCCATGAAGAGCTTGGCATTGAGGTGCCGATCGTTCAGTCCGGGATGGCTGGGGTCGCAGTGCCAGAGCTGGTCGCTGCGGTTTCGAATGCTGGTGGCTTGGGCGTGATGGCGTCGTTGCGGCTCAAGCCAGACGCTGTTCGGGCTGCCATTCGAGAAGTACGGGACGCCACCGACAAGCCCTTTGGGGTCAACATCTGGCTCCACGATGACGTTCGAACATCTCCGGACCCAGCATCAATTCCCGATGACGTCGTCCGTGGCTCTCAAGCAGTGCTCAACGAGTTCCGGCCGCAATTCGATCTGCCAACCACGCTCGAGCGGCCCCCTGCCCAAGCTGACCTGGTCGATGCTGCCCTCGACGTCATGATCGACGAGGCGATTCCGGTGTTTTCGGCTGGAGTCGGAATCCCCGACGCAGATCTTGTCGAGCGGTTCCATCAGGTCGGCACCAAAGTGGTGTGCATGGTGGCGACAGTTGAGGACGGCATTGCTGCAGTGGCCAATGGCGCCGACGCCGTGATTGCCCAGGGCAGCGAGTCGGGAGGGCACCGAAGCTACGGACAGAAGCACCGACACGAAAACGAAGCCACCGGAATCAGTTCGCTGGTTCTCGCTCCATCGATGATCGACGCGGTTGGGACCGAGTGTCCGGTTTTGGCAGCGGGCGGGGTTGTCGACGCTCGAGGTCTCGCTGCGATGACCGCACTCGGCGCAGACGGTGTGCTCATGGGCACCCGGTTCGTTGCGACCAAGGAATCGGGCGCGGCGCCGATGTGGAAAGAGCGGCTGACGTCGGGGGATCGAACAACGTCGCTGACCGATGGATTCACGGGTCAGTGGGCTCGTGTGCTCTCGACCAGCTTCACCGAGGCATGGGCGTCGAGCGGTGCCGAGGCATTGCCCGGGCTCATGCAGGCTGCAGCAGGCAGCGATCTGTTCGGTGCGGCAAAGAAGGCGAACGACGATCAGCTACAGCCGCTGTATGCGGGCACCGGCGTCACCCAGATGTCAGACGTGCCGGCTGCTGGCGATCTGGTTCGGGAAATGGCAGCCGAGGCGAAGGCGATACTCGGCCAGGCTTAGCTGACGGTCCAACGAGTCGCTTCGTCGTCGCCAAACAACACGACCTCGTCGCCGGCAGTGGTCGTGAAGTGAGTGGCGAGCTCTCGATCAGTCGCCTCGGCGGTCAGTCGCAAGGTTGCCGTTGACGGTTCGACACCGTTGGCCGCAGCGCCGTTGGTCGACACGAACGCCCCGAGCTGATCGAGTGCGTTGGCCTTCTGGAAGACGTCGGCCACCACCTCGAGCCCGTAGGCCGCATTGAACACGCCGGCCTTGGCGACTGGCCCGTACTTCGCGGTGGTCGGATGGGGAGCTGAGTCGGTGCCGAGGAAGTAGCTCGGATCGCCACTCGTGGCTGCGGCGACGAGGGATGCACGGTCGGCTGCTGAGTTGATCACGGGCTTGCAAAACAAGTCGGGCTTCATGCCATGGGCGAGCAGATCAGAGCGATCACGGGCCAAGTGGTGGGGCGTGATGGTGGCGACCGTTTGGGGATGGGCGGCAACGAAGTCGATGCCGGCGGCCGTTGAGACGTGCTCGACGGTGACCGAGAGCTCGGGCATCTTGGCGCAGAGGGGCGCCAACTGACGATCGAGGAAGTCGGCCTCGCGATCAAAAATGTCGACGTCGGGATCGGTCGACTCGGCATGCACCAGCAGTCGAGTGCCGGTCTCGACCAACGTCTCGAAGAGCGGGATGAAATCGTCGAGCGAGGTGCCACCGGCGGCCGAGTTCGTCGTGGCCCCGGCCGGGTAGTACTTCACCGCCGCCACAATGCCTTCGTCGATACCGTCCTTCAGATCACTGAGGTCGACGTCGGGTGAGCAATAGACGGCCATCACCGGTCGGAAATCGGGCGCATCGTCTGGCGCCGCAGCCATGATGCGATCGCGGTACGCCTTGGCCTGAGCGGTCGAGACAATCGGCGGCATCAGGTTGGGCATCACCATGGCGTAGCGGAACCGACGAGCCGTGTAGCCCACGACGGCATCGAGCATCTCGCCGTCGCGCAAATGCACGTGCCAGTCGTCCGGAAACGGGATCTCGATCACGCTGTTGTTAGTGACGCTGGTTGACACACCGGTCATTGAAGCAGGTCGTTGAGCAATTCTGATGCGGCGGCGGCCGGAGACATCGACCGTTCCTTCACCTCGCCGAGCAGCCGAACGCCATGGTCGGATTCTGCTCGAGCCCGACCGACGGCGCCGAGCAACTCGTCGACTCGCCCGAGCATCTCGAATCGATCTCGGCTCTGCCGTCGGTTCTCGAGTTCGCCGGTTTCTTGGAGCCAGGTGCGGTGCTTCCCGACCTCGTTCCACAGCTCATCGATACCGGTGCCGTCTGTCGCCGTTGTCATGAGGATCGGGGCTCGCCAATGCGGGACTCCCTCGACCGGGTGGGCGCCGAGGTCGAGCATGAGTTCGAGATCTCGGCGCGCATCGGAGGCACCGGGACGTTCGGCCTTGTTCACCACGAAGATGTCGGCCACTTCGAGCAGCCCCGCCTTGTTGGCTTGCACGGCGTCGCCCCAACCAGGAGTGACTACCACAACAGTGGTGTCGGCCGTTCCTGCGATGTCGACCTCGACCTGGCCAACACCGACGGTTTCGATGATGACGGGGTCATAGGCGACAGCATCGAGCACTCGGATGGCTCCGGGCACGGCAAGGGCAAGGCCACCGGACGAACCGCGGGTGGCCATCGAGCGCACGAAGGTGCCCTCCCGATCGATCACCTCGTCCATACGAATTCGGTCGCCGAGAATGGCACCACCGGTGATGGGGGAACTCGGATCGATCGCCACCACGCCGACGCCCGGTGTGTCGTCAGCTCTCGCTGCACTGGCGGCAGCGGCCAGGCGGCCGGTGATGGTGGACTTACCGGCGCCAGGGGCGCCCGTGAGACCAACGACGTGGCAATGACCGGCCCGTGGGTGGGCGATCTCCGCTAGTTCGTCGCCCGCCGGACCACCACGCTCCACCAAGGTGAGCAAGCGGCCAAGGGCGCGGCGCTCACCAGCGACGGCACGCTCGAACACCTCGGCTGTAGAAACTCCTCGAAGGCTCAACGGGTCTCGCTCAGCTCGGCACGCTGTCACGAATGGCAGCGATGACCTCGTCGGTGGACGCACCTGGCCCGAGAACGGCGGCAACGCCCTTGTCGAGAAGCTCCGTGATGTCTTCGTCGGGAATGATGCCGCCAACGATCACCGGGATGTCGAGGCCAGCCTCTTTGACGGCGTTCACCATGCGAGGGGCCAGAGTCAGGTGACCGGCGTTGTGCATCGACAGACCAATAGCGTCCGCGTCCTCTTGCTCAGCGGCGTTGATGATGGTCGCTGCGGTTTGTCGGAGACCCAGGTAGATCACCTCGACGCCCGCATCACGCAGCATGCGGGCGACGACCTTCAAGCCCCGATCGTGGCCATCGAGGCCCAGCTTGGCCAGGATGACGCGGAGCGGCTCACCATCAGTTGCAGCAGCAGCGTCGGTCATACGATCGCCTGCTCGACGTAGGTTCCGAAGACCTTCTCCATGGCCATCACGACCTCTTCCTCGGTGGCGTGCACCTTCACGGCCTCGATGAGCGAGGGCATCATGTTGATGGTCGGATCGGCAGCGTCGGCGCTGACCTGCGCAAGCGCAGCATCGACCTTGGCGTTGTCTCGGGCCTGCTTCACCGAAGCGAGGCGCTTGAGCTGATACTCCTCGACCTCAGGGCCGATGCGCAGGAGGTTCTTCTGACCTTCGTCGCCGTCGGTGAAGTCGGTGACGCCAACAATGATGCGACGGCCGGCATTGACGTTGCGCTCGAAGCGGTAGGCGGCGTCGGCGATCTCACCGACGAAGTAGCCGTTCTCGATGCCTTCGTAGACACCCTCGAGAATCGAGCCGTCACCGAGTTCGTCGAGGTGGGCAAACACCTCTTCTGCTCGGCGTTCCATCTCGTCTGTCATCCACTCGACGTAGGGAGAGCCACCGAGCGGATCGATGACGTTCGCGGCGCCGGTTTCGTGGGCGACGATCTGCTGGGTTCGCAGAGCGATGCGAGCCGACTTCTCGGTCGGCAACGCCATGGCTTCGTCGTAGGCATCGGTGTGCAAGCTCTGGCTTCCGCCGATCACACCTGCGAGCGCCTGAATCGCCACACGAGCAATGTTGTTCTCGGGCTGTTGTGCGGTGAGCGAGACGCCGGCGGTCTGGGTGTGGAACCGGCACAGCATCGACTTGGGGTTCTTGGCCCCGTAGCGCTCCTTCATCCAGCGGGCCCAGATGCGGCGAGCAGCTCGGAACTTGCCGATCTCTTCGAAGAAGTCGATGTGACTGTTGAAGAAGAACGAGAGCCGGGGAGCGAAGTCGTCGACATCGAGACCAGCAGCGACCGCAGCTTCGACGTAGGCAAAGCCGTTGGCCAGGGTGAAGGCAAGTTCTTGGGCTGCAGTCGAACCCGCTTCGCGGATGTGATAGCCCGACACCGAAATCGGATGCCACTTGGGCATCTCGGCCGACGTGAAGCGCATGAGGTCGGTGATCAAGCGCACCGATGGCCGTGGGGGATAGATGTATTCCTTTTGGGCCTGGTATTCCTTGAAGATGTCGCTCTGAATCGTGCCGGCGAGCTTCGAGCGTTCGACGCCGCTCTTTTCAGCCGTTGCGATGTACATCGCCATGATGATTGGCGCCGGGCCGTTGATCGTCATCGACGTCGACACTCCAGCAAGATCGATGTCGGCGAAGAGATCTTCCATATCGGGAAGGGTGTCGATGGCGACACCGCAGTGGCCGACCTCACCTTCAGCCCACTCGCTGTCGGAATCGCGGCCCATGAGCGTTGGCATGTCGAACGCAGTCGACAAGCCGGTGCCTCCATGGCGGAGCAGTTCCTTGAAACGACCGTTGGTGTCTTCAGCGGTGCCGAAGCCGGCGAACATGCGCATGGTCCAGAGGCGGGACCGGTACATCGATGGGTACACGCCGCGGGTATAGGGGTACTGACCGGGGTAGGGCCCTTCGCCGTAGATGGGCTCGACGGGCACGCCCGACATCGTCTCGAAGTCGACATCGCGTTCGGGGGTCTGTGCGAACGCTTCTTCCCACGCCGCTCGTGATGGCTCGGTGGACATGCTGGCTCCCTGCTCTGTTACTTTGACGTCAAAGTAAATGTAGCATGGGCCTCATGGGGTTGGAATTCGATCCAATCGATGAGGCAAAGCGGAACTGGGAGCGATCCGAGTGGCCGGCGGCGAGCGCCATGACGGCCGCGACGTCTGTGACACGCGCCCACCAAATCATTCTCGGCCGTATCAACGATGCGCTTTCTCCGTTCGGACTGAACTTCTCGAGGTTTGAAGCCTTGGCGCTGCTCCACTTCAGCCGGACCGGTGCACTGCCCTTGGGCAAGATGGGCGCGAGATTACAGGTACACGCCGCCAGCGTGACGAACACGATCGACCGCCTCGAGCGCGATGGTCTCGTTCGTCGAGAAGCTCACCCCACCGATGGCCGCACAACCTTGGCTGCCATCACCGACGACGGCCGTGCACTGGTCGAGCAAGCATCGGCTGCGCTCGGCGATGTGAGCTTTGGCCTCGACGGACTCTCAGACGTCGACCTCAAAGGCATCGACGACAGCTTGTGGCCGCTACGCAAACAGGCAGGCGACTTCTAAGGCTGGCTCAAGCGTAAGACCACGTGACAAGGTGGAGCCATGTACGACCTCGTCGTGACCAACGGACTCATCTACGACGGAACGGGCTCGCCACCGTTCAAGGGAGATCTTGCCGTCGTCGACGACCAACTCGTGGCGGTCGGCGAGATCGACCAATCTCGAGTCGGGCCAGAGACCGAATCCATTGACGCCACCGGCCGCATCGTCACGCCGGGCTTCGTCGACATCCACACCCACTACGACGGACAAGTCACCTGGGATCCCTTCATCACGCCGTCGACCTACCACGGTGTCACCACGATCGTTGCCGGTAACTGTGGCGTCGGGTTCGCCCCCTGCCGCCCGGAGCAACGCGACTGGCTGATCGGTTTGATGGAAGGCGTCGAGGACATCCCCGGCACGGCCTTGCACGAGGGCATTCAGTGGGACTGGGAGAGCTTCCCCGAGTACCTCGATGCACTGGAACGGCGCGATCTGGCTATTGATGTCGGCACGCAGGTTCCCCACGGGGCGGTGCGGGCCTACGTGATGGGCGAGCGTGGTCCAGCCCACGAACCGGCGACTCCTGGTGAGATCACCGAAATGGCGGCAATCGTGCAAGAGGCCATTGAGGCCGGTGCACTCGGATTCTCGACCTCGCGTACTGAGAAGCACAAGGACGTCGACGGTGTGTTGACACCAACCATTACCGCCGATGAGGACGAGTTGGTCGGGCTAGCGAGTGCGTTGGCCAAGGCCGGCACCGGCGTCGTGCAGGGCATCTCTGATTTCTACGACTTCGAATCGGAGTTCCGTCTGTTTCGACGCATGGCCGAAGCGTCCGGACGCCCCACGTCGATCACGGTCGAACAGCAAGACGCCAGGCCCGATTGGTGGCGTGAGTTGCTCGACGGGATCTCGGCGGCGCAAGCTGACGGGCTCGACATGCGAGGGCAAGTACCGCCCAGGGCCACCGGCGTGCTCATGGGCTTGACCACCACGCTCAACCCGTTCAGCTTCCACCCCAGCTACCGAGCGATTCACCGCCTTCCCCTCGAAGAGAAGGTGGCTGAACTCCGCAAACCTGAGGTGCGCGAAGCGCTGCTGTCTGAAACCTGCCAGCTCGAGGGCTTGGCTGGCGAGATCGTCACGAGCTTCCACAAGATGTTCCGACTCGGGGAGCCTGCCAACTACGAGCCTGCTCCGGAGGAATCGTTTGAGGGGCTCGGGGCCGCATCAGATCGGCGCCCAGAAGAGATCGCTCTCGATGTCTTGGTGGAGAACGACGGCAAGGCGCTGATCTATCACCCACTGTTCAACTACTTGCCGGGCAACCTCGACTACGTCGAAGAGATGATCCAGCATCCCCACACCGTGATGGGGCTGGGCGACGGTGGTGCGCACTGCGGCGTGATCTCCGACGCCAGCTTCCCAACCACCCTTCTGCAGCATTGGGGACGAGATCGCACCCGGGGCGAGACCATGCCGCTTGAGCTGCTGGTGTCGAAACAAACACAGAAGACCGCTGAGTTGGTCGGCCTGCTCGATCGAGGCGTGTTGGCTCCCGGCTATAAGGCCGACGTCAACGTCATCGACTTCGAGAACCTCGTGCCTCACGAGCCCACCGTGGTCAACGACTTGCCGGCCGGCGGTCGACGCCTGGTGCAACGGGCGACCGGCTACGACGTGACGATTGTGTCTGGGCGGATTGCGTTCCGCGACGGCGAGCCAACGGGAGAACTCAACGGCCGGCTCGTGCGGGGGACGCAGGCTGCGCCATCTCCGGCCGGCTGACAGAGATCCCGAGCGCCACCAGAAGTCCGACGGCTGCGACCGCAAGACCAACGACGTATGTCAGGGCGAAGCGGCTCGCATCTGTGTTGTCGCCGAGCAGCACGTTCATCGTTTGGATGCCGGCGAGGATGCCCACGAACATCACCTGTTGATTCATGCCGTTGGCCACACCAACATCGGCTTCGTCGACTTGGTTGACCGCAAGCGCAGCGATGGACGGCTGCGAGATGCCAGCCGCTGCTCCTGACAACACGAGGCCAGCCACGATCAAGGCGATGCCGGTCCCGGAGGTGAAACCGGTGGCCGCGACGAACGCAATCATCGACGCCACCATGAGGATGCCGCCAAGTACAACGGGAACTTTGAGGCCAACCTTGCTGGGCAACAGACCGCCAAGCGGCGAGGCGATGCTGAACACACCGGGGCGCGGAATCATCAACAGCGCAATTGCTCCGACTGTCCACCCGTAGCGCTTCTCGAGAAGGGCTGGCGTGATGATGAACCCACCCATGTAGGCGAATTGCACGAAGGCGCCTGAGAGCATCGGAAGCGAAAAGTTGCGCTCACGGAAGTACTCGAGTTTCAGCATCGGGGTGGCCGTCCGGCGCTCGACGGAGATGAAGGCGGCGACGCCGGCAATGCAGGCGATCAGGGCAAGACCAGTCCACCCGTCGGTGACGATCCCACCGCTGTTGTCATCTCGCACCAGAGTGGTGATTCGGGTGATCGTGAGCAGGCCGGCAAAGACCCCAAACGCAAGCGTGCCCGCCCCGGCGAGATCGAGCTTGCGTCCTTCTTGACGTGGGATCGGACGGAGCAGCCTGAATCCGACCACAAACGCCAGGAAATTCATGCCGGCGAAGATGAAGAAGATCGTGCGCCAGCCGGCAAGGTCGATGAGCGGCCCACCAACGACGAGTCCGATCGATGGAGCACCAGTCATCGCGAATTGAAACCAACCGATCGCTGCCGCCCGTCGTTCGATCCCGTAGGCGTGCATCATCAGGGCCATCCCGTTTGGGTTCACGCCAGCGGCGAACAAGCCGAACAACACCCGAAAGGCGATCAACGACTGAGCGTCCCAGGCCAACCCGCAGAGCAAGGTGGCAACGGCCCCACCGGCGAGTCCGCCGAGGAAGATCTTGCGGTGGCCGTGCACGTCGCCAAGGGTTCCGGCCAGCGGAGTGAGCACGGCCATGGCCAGCATGAGGCCAGTGATGGCCCAGGTCATCGTTGCTCGTGATGCCCCGAGATCGTCGCCGATGGTGCCGAGGGCGACCGTCACGAGGGTCATGAGCGAGCCGAAGGCCGTCACGGCCAACATGACGACGCCGAGCAGCGTCCGCTGATAGCGACGGTCAGACGCATAGTCGACGGGAGGGGTGGCTGGCGTGGCCAGCGAGGCAACAGACTTCACCGTTTGGATCGCTTAGAAGTTCCCGGTGAGGTGTGCCGCGCCGGTGCCGAGGTCGACGTTGAGGTTGACACCATTGATGTAGCTCGCAGATGCCTCATCGGCGAGAAACAGTATCGGAGGCGCCATCTCTGCGGGATCGGCCATTCGGCCAACAACGGCGACGGCACGGTCGAGGATGTCGTCGCCTACGCCCTTGCGAAAGTCGTCGACCAGAGCAGTGTCGGTGACCCCCGGGCAGATGCTGTTCATTCGAACGCCGTCGTGAACGGTCTCGAGAGAGCGAAGATGCGTGTAGTACTGCACGACCTCTTTCGAGAAGGCGTAGCCGTCACCAACAACCTCTTCATGCTTGCGCACCCAATCGAGACCAGCGTCGAACGATTCGAGCGCAACCAACTCGGCGATTTCGGCTCGACGATCAGCCCAGTTGCGACCTGCTGTTGAGGCCACGTGGACAACGGCAGAGCCCGCCCGCATACGGGGGAGTAGTGACTCGGTAAGTCGCTGCAAGCCGAGCCAATTGACTGCCATCACGGTGCTCGCGTCGAAACGACCGCCATTGGGGATGCCCGCACAGTTCACGAGCACGTCGATGCGATCCGGGAGTTGGGCAAGGGCGACGTCGATCGAGTCGGGATCTCCGAGATCGCAGGCCACATAGTGAGCTTGGCCGTCCGAAACGGGTGCGACATCGAGAGCCGCGACGGTCGCCCCTTCTTCAGCGAACAGGCGGAGGGCTGCGGCTCCCATGCCAGACGCCGCGCCGGTGAGCACGACGTTGCGTCCAGTGAAGTTCAAGAGATCAACAGCCATCGGGTCACCTCCACACGGGCCTCGTGTGAGTCTGTCACTACGATCGGGGCGTGCACGCATCCGATCTCTCTGCCATCGAGGCCAGCAATGAGATGGCGAGCGGGTCGCTGTCGTCTGTCGAGCTGGTGGCAGCCTGCCGCGGACGGACCGATGCTCTCGACCCCGTTCTGAACGCAATGATCACGCGCTGTGACGAGCGAGCAGACGCAGAAGCGGCGAACGCCGATCGGGCTCGAGCGGCTGGAGAAGCACTCGGCCCACTGCACGGGCTTCCCGTGGCCATCAAAGACTTGCAGCCGACCGAGGGTGTGCGCACGACCTACGGCAGCCCCGATCTCGTTGACAATGTGCCAACCGAAGATGCCGGGATCGTGGCTCGGATCCGGGCTGCTGGGGGGATCGTCGTCGGCAAGACAAACCTTCCCGAATACAGCATCGGCGCAAACACGGTGAACCCGCTCTTTGGGGCAACGGGCAATCCGTTTGACCCGGAGCTGACCTGCGGCGGTTCCTCTGGAGGGTCGGGAGTGGTAGTCGCCACCGGCATGGTGCCGCTCGCCACTGGCTCAGATCATGGCGGCAGTCTTCGTATCCCAGCTTCCTATTGCGGCGTCGTGGCTCATCGGGCGACACCGGGCATCGTGCCAAACGAACAGCGGACGATGACGCAGAACTTCTACAGCGTGCAGGGACCAATGGCTCGCACAGTTCGCGATACGGCCCTTCTGCTTTCAGTCGTTGCGAGCCGTGACCTCGTCCCGCATGGCCGACCCCGCGACGCCATGACGTTTCCGTTTGACGCAAAGACTCTCGCAGATCTTGTCGAGGTCGATCTCAGCAAGATTCGTATTGGCGTGACAGCCGATCTTGGAGGCGTGCTGGTGTCGCGGGAGGTGCGGTCGACGTTTGCCGGCCGAATCGAGCGACTGGCCGGACACGGGCTGGACATCGTGGAGGTGCCCGTCGATCTTCGGAGAGCTCCTGACGTCGACTGGAGGTTGCGGGCCGACATCTTCGTTACGCAGTGGCGGGATCAGGCCGAGAGCTGGGGTGAAGAGTTCAACCCGAATATCCGCCAGTCCTACGACGCCGCCCTGGCGATGCCGATGGAAGAGATTGCGGCGGCTCGACGAACGCAGACTGAGCTGTTGCAGGAGTTCGCGCAACACTTCGATTCCGCCGGTAGCAACGTCGACGTGATTCTGTGCCCGGGCGTGAGCGTTCCGCCGTTTCCGTGGGTCCACCGCAACCCGGTCGAGATCGATGGACATCCGGTCGACAACTACATGGCGTGGTTGGCCCTCACTGCTTCGCTCACCGTGGTTGGCCATCCCGTGACGGCCCTTCCTTGTGGCACCGATAGCAACGGCTTGCCGTTTGGTCTTCAGATCGCGGGCCCGATGTATCACGACCGCCGAGTCCTCAGCATCGCCGCCGCACTCGAGGACCTGTGCGCAGCAGATCCCATCCTCTCCCGACCGGTCCCACCGATGCCCGAGCCGACTTCTTAACAATCGTGGGGCGCTACGAGCCATGCCCAGACAACTCCTAGATTTCCACCCATGATTGACGGCCCGATCGGATTGGCCTTTGTCGCCGGCACCGTGGCGGCATTCAACCCGTGTGGATTCGCGCTCTTGCCTGGCTACCTGGCGTACTACCTCGGTTCGTCAGAGGGATCAGCAGGGCCGGGGCGTATTGCGGTGGTGGCCTCCTCAGTTGTCGCAGGCTTCTCGCTCGTGTTTCTGATCATCGGTGCCATCGTCGTGTCTGTCTCTTCGACGCTGCTGGCGTGGGCACCGTGGGCCGGGATCGTCGTCGGCGCGCTCCTCATACCGATGGGCATCACGCTCGTGCGCGGGCACAAGCTCTCGATCCCGATGCTCGGTGGTTCTCGAAACGTGTCGGGCGATAGCCCTGCAGCCATGTTCGGGTATGGGGTGATGTACGCCATGGTTTCGTTGGCCTGCACGATCCCTGCTTTTCTCGTCACCGTGTCGACGTCGTTCAACCGCACCGGATTCATCTCGGGTATCGCCGTGTTTGGTGCCTATTCCGCTGGAATGGCTGCGGTGTTGATCACCCTCACCATCGTGGTTGCCCTTGCCCGAGAGCAGATGCTGGCCCGCATGCGACGAGTGCTCCCGTTGGTCGAGCGCATCTCAGGCTGGCTCGTGATCGTCGCCGGCATCTACTCGATGTACTACGGGTGGTTCCAGCTGCGCATCGTGCAAGGGGATCCCGTTGCGACCGGGCCGGCCGAGTTGGTCGCTGGCGTCAGTGAGCCGGTGAGCCGGTTCATCGGCGGCCTCCCCACCATCGTCGTTCTTGGCCTTCCCTGCGTCGTTCTCGTCGCTGCAGTCCTGACTCTCAAAGGTCGGCGACCTGTCGATGAAGCCCAAACACTGTTTCCACCGGAGGCCTCAACATGAGTCGCCCAATCGTTCCACTGCTGGTTGCGGCAGCCATGCTCGTCGCTGCGTGCGCCTCGACAGCCGACGAGACAACCTCGGTGGAGCCTGCAGCTCCCACCACAGAGCTTGTTGAAGAGACAGTTCTTGTTGAAGAGACAGAGACCCTTGAAGAGACAGATGCAGTGGAAGAGGCCGACGTCACTGAGGATGCAGAGCCGGTCGAGGTTGCGGCCGAGGCAGATGCGGTGCTGCCCGAGGCAATTGGTGAGACGGGCGGCGATCCAGCGCGCGGTGCAGGCAACCCCACCTCGTCGCTGCGTGATGCAATGACGTGGACTGCTCCTGCGGTCGGTGGTGGAGATGACATCGTCGGTTCGGAGTACTTGGGCCGAGACGTGATCCTGTGGTTCTGGGCCCCGTGGTGTTCATGGTGCAACGCTGAGGCGCCCAGAGTGGCGCAAGCGGCCCGTGACTTCGAAGGCCAGGTCGAGATCCTCGGGCTCGCAGGCGTCTCGAACATGAGCAACATGGAGGCGTTCGTCGAGCGGCATGGCCTCGAACACATCGACCATGCCGCAGATACCGACGGCGACATCTGGTTGGGCTTCGACATCAACTATCAACCCTGGTGGATCTTCGTGAATGACGATGGGACCGTGATCGAGAACTGGCAGGGACGTTTGAGCGATGAAGAGATCGAGGAACGTATCCAACAGCTCATCGAGATGTGATCCCCACGTTGCGTGTGTGGTTGGCCGGGCTTGCTGCTTTGGCGCTCCTCGTCGGCTGCAGCGACGACGGCGGCCTCAGCGCGTGTGATGCCGTTGCGCCCGAGGTGATCGAGAACCTCGTTGGTCCCGCCGTCGCCATGCCGTTCGAGGTTTCACCTATGTCGGAGTGCACGTGGACGGGCGCACGAGGCGAGATCGCCGTGCGTATCGAGACGGTGCCCGATGCTGAGCTCTTTGTTGCCCACTCGATTGAGGCCACACCAGCCGAGCGTGTCGTGCCCCTCGATGAGGTGATTCAGGGCGCGGTTGCATTCGAGGATGAGGCCCTGCTCGCTGCGGTCGACAATCGCATCGTCTTGGTGGAGGGAAGCAGCCCGACGAGCGAGTTGGTCCCGGTGCTCGACGCCGCCGTTTCTCACCTCGCGGACATCGAGTGATTCACGATCGCCGGGCAAGCACCTGTCTCGTGCTCTGCACGTCAACGGTGTCGAGATAGCAGCCAATCAGGCGGCGACGACCGGCTGCACCGAGATCGAACGCCGTACGACCGTGCAACACTCGGTGGTTGTCGAAGGCGAGTAGCTGTCCGGGTTCGAGCCGGATCTGAATCTCGAAACTCGGATCATCGACCAGGGCGTTCCAGAGGGCGAGGGCCCGGTAGAACGCTGGCGTTTGCTCTGCGCTTGCAAGCGGCACACCCACGAGATCGGGGGCTCGACGGATCTGGTGGTAGCGACCGTCGGGGCGAAGGCCAATGAGTGGTGCCCGTCCATGGTGCTCGACGTTGTCGCGAATGTACGGGTAGGTGAGATCGATCGATGTCAGCAGCTGCCACGCCGTTGGGTCGGCATCTCGAATGGTCTCGGCCACGGCGTAGCCGTCGACCAGCGTCGATGCACCACCGGCAACGTCGGCCTCGACGCTCAAGAGGAGTTGAATGCCTGGCGCGAGATCCCGATACGGGAGATCGGTATGGACCGCCAGCGCGTGTTGACTCTCGACTTGGCTGACATGATCGATCGTGGCCTCGATACCCCACACCGGCCCGTAGTTGGTTGGCTGAATCGGGCCGAGTCTGTCGGCGAGGCGCAGCAGCGAAGCCTGGGCATCGTCGTCGACAGGAACATCTGAGACGATGGCCACTCCTCGTGCGGCGAGGGCGTCGAGCCAGTGGATCAGCGACGAGGCGTCATTGACCAGAGCGGCCCACGGCATCACCGTGATGCCACGCTCTGACCGGCTGCGCCAGAGTTGGCAAGCGGCTGCCGGAGCAAGGGAGTGGCTGATGGAGCGTGCGTGATCGATGAGCCAACTCAGCTCATGTCGAGTGCGGTGCCCATCGCTGAACACCACTCCGGCTGCTCCGAGATCGCCGGGCTGGTCGGAGCCAGGAAGTAGCTCGACGGACGACACCTGAAGGTCAGGGTCGACACTGCCGATCTGGAGCAACCGCTCGTTTGTGGCCGGATTGCGGCATTCGGAACAGGTGCACGCGTCGCGGAGAAGCAGTGGATGGAACGAGTAGGCGTATCCCTCGAACTGCAGCCAGACGAGGCCGTCGTGCGTCTCGATCGTTGTCAACGGCCGAGCCGGGCCGACAGATGATGCTGAAGCTCTTGACCGACGGCGGCCATGTCGAGTTCGTAGGTCATGAGATCGTCGTGCACCTGGATTGAACGGGTCACGCTGTCGACCTGTTGAGCGGTTGGCGTCAGCGCGACCGTCGTGCTGGCGAGGGCGAGCGAACAGCCCTGTTCTGTGGCATGGAAGACACCTTCGTGCATCTCGACGATGCCCGTCGGCTGCGCGATGACCAGCTCGACCCGGTCGCTGCCAACCGGTCGGAAGTAACCCGACTCGGCGTGAAGCGGCAGATCGGTGATCGCGTGACGCGTCTTCTGCGAGTAGGCCAAGAAGGGTTTGCCGACGTGGCCGATCGTGACCTGCTCGTAGTACTCGAAGCTCTCGATGGTGGGATACACGCCGCGGCCCTTGCCGCTCCACTGACCGAGCAGGCAGGCGAGGTGAGCAACGTCGGGGTGCAGGGGTGGGGCAGAGGGCGGGGAACTCGGTGAATCAGACACAGCGGACATATTCGCGCACTAGTGGTGGGCGTGATAGTGAGCGGCCAGGGCATCGCCACCAAAGTCGGTCTCGAGATCGCGCCACACGGTGTGGACGTGGTTGGCGTGGTCCTGGGCCATGTCGTACTCCACAACGATCCGATCATTCTGGAGTCGGTAATAGTGAGGTTCGCCGGGCTCAGCTGAGCCCGCCCATGCAAAGTGCAACCGGTCGAAACCAGCACCGCTCACCAGCTTGCGTTGCTGATCAGCAAGCTCGTCTGGGAGCCGGTCGACGTAGAGATCGAGCAGAGCACGAACGCCGTCTTGCTGTCCTGCGTCGAGTGCACCGACAGACAGCCCGTGGGGTGTTGGCGAGAACGTCACCGACTGTTGCAACTCATCTGTCCACCCGATCTCAGCTTCGAGCCGGGCCTGAAAGTCAGCCAGGAACGCCAAGGTCGCTTCGTCGTAGGGACCGCGCATGATCTCGGCCAGGGTCGGCGCTTGATCGCCGGCAGCCGGAGCGGCTCGATTGCCCGTGAGCAGGTCGGGCGGGGCGATTGGAGCAACGAGCGCCACGTCGTATTGTTCAGGCGAAAGCGATCGCAGCAGCTCCCGCCCGAGATCTTCCACACCAGCGAGCGGCCGGAGCGGGTGAGGACCAAGGAGGGGGACGGACGCCGGGTTCGATCCGAGGAAGAGAGGAGCGACGGATTGCACCTCGCCGTTCACGACCGAGAAGTGGACCGAGATGTGGTGGCCGCCGACTCGCCACGACCACGCGTCGCTGTTTGGATCGCCGAAGATCGCCACGAAGTACATCAGCGGGTCTCGTCCTCGTTTTCGACCGAAGTCAGCCCGCCATCCTTCTTGGCGGTCGAGCACGTTCTCGATGCCCATGATGGTCACCGCTGTGTTGTAGGCGGCCGACGAGAGCCCGCTGGCCAGCAGCCGATGAGCGAGCTGGTGCTGATCGGAGGCCATGTCAGCCAGTGGCAAGCCACCATGATCTGTCGGGGTGTAGAACCAGTTGAGCCGCTCGGTGTCGTTGAGCTCGTAGGTGATCTGCGCCCGCTGATCGCCATCGAGCGAACCAAGAAGTTCGAGCGCTCGCTCCTTCATTTCCGTGGCGGTAGTTGACGAACCCATCAGTCACGCACGCTAGTTGCCTGGCGCATGCAGCCCGAAGATGAACTCCGGGTCGCCCGGCATCCACGAATTCTCCACCTGGCTTCGTCTCCCGATGCGCCTACTCCGTTCGATGAGTTGTTGGCCGAGCGCCAACTGCCCTGGTTCCCACGCTGCGAGGGCATCGGCCACGGTGGGTTGTTCACGCAGGTGCTTGCTCAGCGTCCAGCCGTCTTCGGCTGCCTTGGCCGTACCGGCAGCAGCGTGGGGCCGGACGGCGAAGGCCGCATCACCGAGCAGGCAGGTGTCGCCGAAGGCCATCCGATCGACTTCGATGTCGTACACGACCTGCAAGAACAGCTCTTCGGTTCGCTCGACGACGGTCGCCAGCACCGGGGGGAGCCGAGCGGCGGCGTGGGCCCTCACCTCGGCGTCATGATGGACAGACACCGACCCTGGCGGAAGGGAAAGATCGCGGCGGGCTCCCCGGTTGTCGGTCATGAGATCATCGAGTTCGGGGCCGTCGAGATAGTTGCGATACCAGACGAAGTTCACGAGGCGCTCACCCGGCGCAACCGAGCCGTCCAAACCGGGAATTGGGTAGACCAGAATGTGGCTGTTGGCGTAGACGTAGTAGGTGATGGCGTCGCCGAGCTGCTGGTTGATCTCAGCGGGCAGATCTGTCTCGGGGACCATGCCCCGCCACGCCACGTAGCCCGCATAACCCTGAGCGGCGGTGGGTTGCAGCTGCTGGCGAAGGGTCGACCCGACGCCGTCGGCACACACCACCAAGTCGGCGCTGACGCTTCGGCCATCGGTCAACACCACGCGGGCTCCGTCTGTCTCGTCGGCCGTCTGGTCAACCGTCGTTACCTCGTGTCCGAGGTGATAGCGATCGCTGTCCCAATGGTCGAGCAGTTGCCGATAGACCCGATTCCACGAGCTGAATCGGTAGGTGTGCTCGTTCTCGTTAGCTACATCGCCCTGACGGTCGAGGTGTCTGATCCACGACGTCGACACGCTGACGTCGGCGATGGGTAGGCCCGTGCGCTCGGTCAGGTATCGGTGGGTGGCCTCGAGCAGCCCAATGCCAGCTCCGCGCTGTTCGAGTTCACGGGAGGACCGTTCATAGACCCGGACGTCGTGGCCGTCGTCTCGTAGGAGGCAGGCGGCGGTCAATCCGCCGAGACTGCCTCCCACGATCGCAATGCTGGCGCTCTCCACCAGGAAGGCTCAGCCCGGCTGACCGAAGGTGGCGATCTTGTCGACCCGGCACTCGAACAGCGTCCGGCGCTCCTCAAAGGAGGGGTCACGGAGACCGTAGGTGTCGCCGTCACCGATGTACTTCACCCAGATGCGATTGAGCTGCTCGGTCACCCGTGCACCCTCATTTGGGTCGTCCTCGGAGATCTCCCGGTCGACGGTGACCTTGATGCTCATCCAGTGGTACATGTTCTCTGGATTCATGATCAGAATCGTCACTTGAGGGTTGTCGCGAATCCACTGGGTCTTCTTGCGTTGGTCGGCGACGTTGATGAGCACCTTGTCGCCCTCGTAGTCGAACCACATCGGTGTGAGGTTCGGGCGGCCATCTCCACCCATGACGGCCATGACGCAGGCCAGCGGCTTGTCCATCAGCTGCTTGTAGGTCTCATCGAGATCGCTGATGCTCGAGATCTGATCTTTGCTTCCGACCGAGAATTGATTGGGTTGCAGGCCTTCTGAGACGTCCAAAAAGCGGGAAACGGAAACGGACATGAGTGGGACTCCTATTGCTGACTGTGTGTGATTGTGTGTGCGACGCACGTTCTGCTGTCTTTCGTCTAGCAGACTTTCAACCGCGGGTTGCAGTGATCAAACGCTGATAGTCGCTTGGATCGACCCGTGCGTCGATCAAACGGGGCCGGTCCCAACCGGAGCTCAGTTCGGCTTGGAGCTCATCGGCGGTGCTGACGACCATGCCATGCATGCCACTTGCCGAGGCAACAGCGGCGAAATCAGTTGGGCCGTAGCCGACTACTTCACGGCCTCCGTGATGTGCCTGCTGCTTGATCTTGATGAGGCTGAGGGTGGCGTCGTTGAAGACCAGCACCGTGATCGGCAGCTGCAGGCGAACAATCGTCTCGAGTTCGGCCAGCGTCATTCCGAGGCCGCCGTCTCCCGTTAACGCAAGAACTGCCCGACCGGGGCGAGCGACCGCAGCACCAATAGCCGCCGGCACGGCAAAACCCATCGTGGCGAGGCCGTTAGAGATGAGCAGGTCAAACGGTCGTTTGACGGGCCAGAGCGGCATGACCGCCAGGAAGTGGGCGCCGGCATCGACGGTGGTCGTCAGGTTCGGTGGGGCACAGGCAGCTGCAATCTTCACCAGCGAGGTCGGGTCGAGGACCTCGTCCGATGCGTCAGTTGACGAGATCGAGGCCCGGGCTGACTCCCGATGTGTTTTGGCAGATGTAGTACTCCAACTCGTGTCCCTGAGAACTCCGGGTGGCAGCAGCTGGGTGGTGAGCTTTGTGAGATCTCCGATCAACGAGACGTCAGCCGGCGGGAAGTAGGCCGACGGCTCAGCGTTCGTTGAAATCGACACCATTGGTATCTCGTGCGTCCACGGTGCCGGGATTGGCTCGACGGTGTCGAGGCCAATGGTGACGATGGCGTCTGCGGCCTCCAACACGGGGGCCTCGAGTGCTCCGTTGGTGAAGAGTCCAGCGTTGATGTCCGACTCGGTGGGTACCAAACCAATGGCTTGGTAGGTCGACAGCGTGGGAATGCTGGCTGTGTGCAATGCGTCAGCCAGCTGTTGGCCGCCCAGCACAGCCGCTTCCATGCCGACGATGACCAATGGACGATCGGCCGCTGCGATCAGGTCGCGAGCTCGTTGCATGTCTGCGGCAGTCGAGGAAGCTGGGGTTCCGACAGCGCCGATCGGGATCGAGGTCGGCGCGGCTGCGTCGTAGTCGAGGTGAACGGTGCCACCGGGCCACGTCGTTGCAGCCGTGGCGGCGTCGGTGAGTTGTTCACTGGTCACGTCAGCGCCGAGGCGACCGGTGAGCTTTGCGATCGGAGCGAACAAGGCCCGCTGATCGATGCGTTGGTGGGCCACGCGTTCTCGGCTGCCCTCAGCCACTGTGTCGGTGATGACAACAAGTGGGTAGCGATCGAGGGTGGCTTGGGCGGCGCCGTTGGTGACCGAGGTGGCGCCAGGGCCACGGGTGACCACCACCGGTGTCGGTGCGTTCGTCAACAAGCCGTGCGTCGACGCCATGATGGCCGCGGCGTTCTCGCCGTGAGCCAGGACAAAGTCGAGACCGCGATCGAGAGCGGCACCGACAACATCGAGGTTGGGACCGCCTCCCGGCAACCCAAACAGAGTGGTGGCGCCGGCATCAGCCAACGCGCCGATGAGTTCGTCAGCCGGCGAGACCACAGACGGTCTCCCAGACGGTGGGATTGACGGGGACGGGATCGATGTGGCGGAGCGAGCGGCCGGGAAGGCGAGCGCCCTCCTGGGCTTCAACCGATGCGACGAGGGCGGCGATCTTCTCGGTGAACACGGGTCCGCTGAAGCTGCCGGGATCGATCAGTACGTAGAACTGGCCGAGATCGTGCGGGGCACCTTCGGCGGTCTTGAGTGGGGGCACGTCGGTGCTGAGGTTGGTTCCCGTGAGTGCAGCGGCGAGCACCTCGACCATGAGCCCGATGCCGTAGCCCTTGTAGCCACCTATCGACTGGAGTGATCCTTCGAGTGCGGCCTTGGCGTCTGTCGTCGGCTCACCAGCTGCATCCACTGCCCAGCCGAGCGGGATCGGTTCGTCGTTCTTGGCGGCGACGAGCACGGTGCCAAGGGCAACGGCGCTGGTGGCAAAGTCGAACTGAAAGGCGATTCCGCCATCGCCATCGGGGACGGACATGGCGATTGGATTGGTGCCGAGCAGGGCTGTGTCACCGCCCGGGGGAGCGACTCGGGGCGTGGCGTTTGTGTAGCCAATGGCGATGACGCCACGACGGGCAAGCTGCTCGGTGAAGTAGCCGAGCGACGTGCACGTGTGACTGTGTTCGATACTCAGAGCGCTGATGCCAAGCTCTTGTGCCGCAGCCACGGCCTGGTCACATCCGGCCTCGAATGCAGGCTGGGCGAATCCTGCCTTGGCGTCAACTCGGATCGCAGCGGGTCGCTCATGGGTGACGACGGGTTCGGCGTTGCCGTCGACTCGTCCGGACGCGAGCTGCAAGCAGTAGCTCTCGACGTAGGCCAGGCCACAGATGGTGTTGCCTCGTTCTTCGGATTCGGTGGTTGCCTCGGCCACCGATGCGGCAATGCTG
Source organism: uncultured Acidimicrobiales bacterium (assembly GCA_937976305.1). Classification (GTDB taxonomy): domain Bacteria; phylum Actinomycetota; class Acidimicrobiia; order Acidimicrobiales; family SZUA-35; genus CALEWY01. The sequence continues at coordinate 100,575 of CALJSB010000025.1, read as the reverse complement.
GGAGCCGCTCCGTGCTTGAGCAGCGCCCGCTCGATCGTGGTGCGAATCTCGTCGAGTGAGGCAGTCAAGGTGGAGTCTCCTAGAGCGTGGAGTGTGAGAGGGCAGCGTGTTAGAGCGTGGAGTGTCAGAGCGTGGCGTGGGGGAGATTCTCTCGCAGACCAACCGGTGTGACGCGCACGAACTCGGCGTTTTCCCAGAACTCGGGAATCGTTCGGGCATCGCTGTAGCTCATGCCGCTCTTGAGTCCGGCCATCAGCTTGCCGACGAGTCGCCCGACCTCGCCCTTGTAAGGAACGCTTCCCTCGACACCTTCGGGGGCTCGCTGTTCGAAGTACTCGTCGTCGATCTCTTCGCCTGCCCGCTCGGCTCGGGCCTCGATTGCTTCGAAGCTGGCCATGCCCCGCACTCGCTTCACGAGCCCGTTGGCGGACGATTCGACCTCGCCGGGGCTTTCCTTTGTGCCCGCGAACATCGAGCCGATCATCACGGTGTCTGCACCGGCGGCGATGGCCTTGGCAATGTCACCGGACGTCTTGATGCCGCCGTCGGCGATGACGGGCACGGACACGCCGTGCACATCAGCGATCGCCGTGAGCTGCGGCACGCCGACACCGGCAACGATTCGAGTGGTGCAAACGCCGCCCGGTCCGACGCCGACCTTGATGGCGTCGGCGCCAGCTTCAACGAGATCTTCGGCTCCCTGGCGGGTTGCGACGTTGCCAGCGATCAGTTGTGCCTCAGGGAGTGCGTCCTTCAGCGCCTTGCACGCAGAAAGAGCATGCTCGGCGTGACCGTGGGCAATGTCCAGAACCAACGCATCACACCCAGCTGCCACCAGGGCTTTCGCTCGCTCAAGGCCGTCGTGATCGGTACCGATGGCAGCACCGACGACGAAATCTGCAGACTCGCTCTTCACTTTCTCGACCATCGCCGCCTGGGATGCGACCGGCAGGAAGCGATGGAGGATGCCGACGCCGCCAAGACGAGCCATGGCCAAGGCCATCTCGTCTTCACAGACAGTGTCCATGTTGGCGGCGAGGACAGGCAGCCCGATGTCGACCTTGGAGGTGAGACGAGTCTTGAGCGACACGTCTTGTCGGCTCCTGATAGATGAACGACGCGGGACGAGAAGGACATCGTCGAACGTCAGGCCAGTACGGACTTGGTCGAGTGCGCTCACGAAAGTACTCTAGAGTGCGGCGCATGGCATTTGATGGAGAATACGAAGCAAGCAAGTGGGACTGGGTCGCCGAGCAGGTCGAGCGGTACGAGGCATCCAACGGGGCTGAGGCGAACACGCTTCGAGACACCGGAATCCCGATCATCATCATCACGACGGTTGGCCACAAGAGCGGCAAGGTGCGCAAGGTGCCGCTCATGCGAGTCGAACACGAGGGTGAATACGCCATCATCGCCTCGAAGGGGGGTGCGCCGGAACATCCCGGCTGGTACTACAACCTGATGGCCGATCAGAAAATCTTGCTGCAGGACGGCCCAGAGCCATACGAAACCGAGGTTCGCCTCGTGGATGGCGACGAGCGGGCTGCCTGGTGGGAGCGAGCCGTTGCGGTCTTCCCGAACTACGCGGACTATCACGTGAAGGCAACAGAAGCCGACCGCGAGATTCCGGTGTTCATCTCCCGAGCCCAGTAAGCCATGGCGCATCAGACTGACCCTCGGGCGCTGTGTCTCGAAGCGACGGAGGCGGCGGCAACGCTGCTTGCGCTGCCGGTGGTTGGCGAGCGTTGGGAAGAGCCGTCTGCACTCGTTGGCATGACGGTCGGCGCTCTCTCTGCCCATCTCGTGCGGGCCGCCGGCGCCGTCATTGCCTATCTCGATCGTACCGATCCAGAGACACAGCCCGAGTCGCCGGACGATCTGCTGACCCCCATCACCTATTTCCACGCTGCTCTCGACTCGCCCATCCATGAGCAGATCAAGGATGCGTCAGCGAGCGAGTCAGAGATTGGCGCCGAGGCCATGGCGGAAAAGTGCCGGGCACTCGTCGAGACGATGAGCGAGCGGTTCGCCACCGAACCACCCGATCGCCTGGTCGGTGCTCTTGGCGGTCGTCTGCTCAGCCTCGACGACTTCTGTCGAACCCGGCTCATCGAGGTGCTGATGCACGTCGATGATCTGGCCGCAAGCGTCGACGTCGAGATGCCCGAGACGGATCCAGAAGGTCGGGCCATCGTGATCGACATCTTGATGGGCATCGCTCGTCATCTCAACGGCGATTGGGCCGTGCTGCACGCGCTCGCTCGCAGCGAACGCTCAGACGCTGATGGAGTCTTTCCCGTCTTCTAGTTGGCGCTAGCGGCGTTCCCTCAGGAGAACCTCTTGGGCGATCGACGCGACATGGGTGCCGTCAGCGGCGAAGAGATTGCCGACAGTCATGCCGCGAGCACCTCGTAAGCCGTGGCAGGCCCAGTCATAGAGGTGCCACTCGTCCGCTTTGACCGGTCGGTGGAACCACATCGCGTGATCGAGGCTGGCGCCCATGAACTTCTCGCCGTACTCCTCAGGGGTGACCTGCGTCGGATGGATGCTCCGAGCGGCATTGAACTGAATGGTGTCCGACGTGAAGGCCAAGCCACAGACATGCAGCCGGGGATCATCAGGCAGATCATCAATGATGCGGACCCATCCCATCGACTGACCGGCGCCGGGGTAGCTCACGAGCGGACGGCGCTCCATGATCCAGGGCCAATCGTCAGCCCGGGTCCGCACATCTTCGGGCTCTGGCGACAGCGGCATACGTGCCGTTTGCACCTCGGCGTCTTCCTCAAACTTCTGGAACGAGCACGACAGGTGCAAGATGGCGCCGCCCGATTGACGAGCAACAACCGCCCTCGTGCAGAAGCTGCGGCCATCACGAAGACGATCGACCTCGAATCGCACCGGCTCATCGATGACACCGCCGCGGATGAAGTAGGCGTGCAGCGAGTGAGGGTGTTTGTCTTCGTCAACGGTCTTGAGTGCAGCCCACAGAGCTTGCGCGACTACCTGGCCACCGAAGATTCGACCCCACGAGTAGTCCGCACTCGACCCGACCCACGTGTCTGGTCCGTGGTCCTCGAGCTTCATCAGCTCGTTGAAGTCGGTGGGGTGCTCCACGTTCAGCCGAATCCGTTGATGATCTCGTTCAGCGTTGTGCTCGGCCGCATGGCGGCAACGGCGAGTTCGTCGTTGGGGAGGTAGTAGCCGCCAACGTCCATGGCCTGGCCCTGCACCTCGTTGAGCTCGTCGACAATGGCGGTCTCGTTGTCGGCCAACGATGCCGCCAGGGGAGCAAACTTGGCGGCAAGGTCGGTGTCGGCAGTTTGGGCCGCAAGGGCCTCGGCCCAATACAGCGCCAGGTAGAAGTGGCTGCCTCGATTGTCGAGTTCGTTGACCTTGCGAGACGGCGACTTGCCGGTGTCGAGAAGTTTTCCGGTGGCCTCGTCGAGGGCATCGGCCAAGACCTGCGCCGTTGGGTTGCTTGCCGCGTCGGCCAGGTGTTCGAGCGAGACCGCAAGAGCAAGGAACTCACCGAGTGAGTCCCACCGCAGGTGGTTCTCCTTCTCGAACTGCTGCACGTGCTTTGGCGCAGAACCACCGGCACCGGTCTCGAAGAGGCCACCGCCGTTCATCAGCGGAACGATCGAGAGCATCTTGGCGCTGGTGCCGAGCTCGAGGATCGGAAACAGGTCGGTGAGGTAATCACGCAACACGTTGCCCGTGACCGAGATGGTGTCCTCGCCGGCGGCGGCCCGAGCAAGGGTGAACGTCGTGGCGTCGGCCACGTTCATGATCTCGATCTGCAGGCCGTCGGTGTCGTGATCGTTCAGGTAGGTGTTGACCTTCTCGATGATCTGGGCGTCGTGGGCTCGGGTTGCGTCGAGCCAGAACACGGCTGGCCAGCCGGTTGCCCGGGCTCGGCCAACCGCGAGCTTGACCCAGTCTTGAACCGGGAGATCCTTGACGGTGCACATACGCCAGATGTCGCCTTCGGCAACGGTGTGCTCCATGACGGCGTCGCCCGTTGCGTTGACCACGCGGACGGTGCCCGCGGCTTCGAGTTCGAAGGTCTTGTCGTGGGAGCCGTACTCTTCGGCTTTCTGAGCCATGAGACCGACGTTGGGGACGGTGCCCATGGTGGTCGGATCAAAGGCGCCGTTTGCCTTGCAGAACGCAATCGTCTCTTCGTAGAGATCGGCGTAGCTCGAGTCGGGAATGACTGCCTTGGCATCTTGCTGATCGCCAGCGGCATTCCACATCTGCCCTGAGGTGCGAATCATTGCCGGCATCGACGCGTCGATGATGACATCGCTCGGCACGTGGAGGTTGGTGATGCCACGGTCGGAGTCGACCATGGCCAGGTCGGGACCGCTCTCGTAACCAGCAGCAATCGCAGCCTCAACGGCGGCCTTCTGATCAGCAGGCAGATCGTTGATCGCTTCGAGAAGATTTCCGAGACCGTTGTTGACGTTGGCGCCGGCAGCGTCGAGCGCATCGCCGTGTTCTGCGAACAGGTCGGAGAAGAAGGCTCGGACTCCGTGGCCGAAGATGATCGGGTCAGAGACCTTCATCATCGTGGCCTTCATGTGCAGCGAAAAGAGCACGCCTTTGTCCTTCGCATCTGCGACCTGGTCGGCGAGGAATGCCTGCAGTGCTGCTCGGCTCATGAAGGTGGAGTCGACGACTTCGCCAGTGAGAACGCCGATGCCTTCCTTGAGAACGGTCGTGGTTCCATCTGCGGCAACGTGTTCGATCCGAAGCGTGTCGTCGGCGGCCATCGTGACCGATTGCTCGTTTGACCGGAAGTCGCCGGCGTCCATCGACGAGACGTGGCTCTTCGAGTCGGCGGACCATGCACCCATCGAATGCGGGTTCTTCTTGGCGTAGTTCTTGACCGCGTTCGGAGCACGACGGTCAGAGTTGCCCTCACGAAGAACTGGATTGACGGCCGAGCCCTTCACCTTGTCGTAGCGGGTCCTCGCGTCGTGTTCGGCGTCAGTTGATGGATCATCGGGGTAGTCGGGGAGCGCAACGCCTTGGGCCTGCAATTCGGCGATCGTTGCCTTGAGCTGCGGCACTGAGGCGCTGATGTTGGGCAACTTGATGATGTTGGCCATGGGGTCTTGCGTCAGAGCACCGAGTTCGGCCAGCGCATCGGCCTGGCGCTGATCCTCAGGGAGCAGATCGCTGAACGTTGCGACGATCCGACCTGCGAGCGAGATGTCTCGAACCTCGACCTCAACGCCGGCAACGCTGGTGAAGGCTTCAATGATCGGAAGGAACGATCGAGTCGCGAGGGCGGGGGCTTCGTCGGTATGGGTGTAGATGATCTTGGCGGTCACCCTGCGAGGCTAGCAAGTAGGGTCTGGCGCTGTGACGGCTTCATCACTCGAGTCCATCCGCACCTTTGCGACGGCACCGCCGAGCGGAATCGGCGGCTCGTTCTGGATCTTGGTTGAGGTGACGACGAACGACGGCGTGCGGGGCATTGGCGAGTGTTACGGCATTCCGTTCTCGCCAAGCATCGCCTGTTCGATGGTCGAAGACACGTTCGATCGCTTCATTTCCGGTGAGTCGCCAGACAACATCGAAGCGATGTTTCGGCGGGTGTACTCAGCCGGGTTCACCCAGCGCCCCGACCCCACGATGATGAGCGTGTTTTCGGGGATCGAGATGGCCGTGTGGGACATCCGAGGGAAGTTGCTCGATCGCCCGGTGTATGACCTGATCGGCGGCCGATTCCATGATCAGCTCCGCACCTACACCTACCTCTATCCCCGCAACGTCCACGATCCGTCGCTCCCGGAAGACGAAGCCGATGTGTACATCGACCCGAACGAGGCGGCCTCTCGGGCCGTGGAGTACGTCGAGGAGGGTTGGACGGCCGTCAAGCAGGATCCCACCGGTCCCTACAGCTTTCAGGGTGGCCGCGAGCTCTCGTTGCACGAGCTCGACCGAGCCGAGGCGAACGTCAAGGCGATCCGCGAAGCCGTGGGAGACCGGGCCGACATCCTGTTTGGCACCCACGGGCAGATGACAACAGGCTCGGCCATCAGATTGGCCCGGCGCATCGCCCCCTATGACCCGCTGTGGTTCGAAGAGCCGTGTCCGCCCGACCAGGTGGCAGCCATCGGCGAGGTTGCCCGGGCGACGACGATTCCGGTTGCCACAGGCGAACGTCTGACGACGGTTCGCGAGTTTCACGACGTGTTGACGGCTGGGGTGCGAATAGTCCAACCGGACATTGGACGCTCAGGGGGAATCTGGGAGACCAAGAAGATCGCTCAGCTCACGGAGCTCTTCAACGCACAGGTCGCTCCTCACATCTACTGCGGGCCAGTGGCCCACGCCGCGGCGGCCCATGTGGCGTTCTCGAGCCCGAGCTTTCTTGTTCTCGAAACGATCGACACTCCGTTCCATCGTGAGGTGCTGAAGGCCCCGCTCGACTGGGACTCCGGCTTCCTCCAGCCCCCAACGGAGCCGGGGCTCGGGATCGAACTCAACATCGAGGCCATCGATGCTCACCCCGCAACCGACGGCGGAAGACTCCACCTCGAGATGCACCAGCAGCCGTTGAGTTCGCACAACCGAGAGCTCTGACGTAGATACTGGCGGGGTGAACGTCTCCGAAGCACTGCAAACTCGCTACTCCGTCCGCGGTTACCTCGACGAACCGGTGCCAGACACCGTGATTCGTGAAGTATTCGACACCGCCAGGCTGGCAGCATCGAACACCAACACTCAGCCGTGGCACGTCGCGGTCGTGTCGGGTGACGCATGCGATCGGTTACGAGATGAGTTGTGCGCGTTGTTCGATGCCGGCGCCGAGCAAGACCGAGGCTTTCCCGGTGGCGCTCGCCTGGAAGGGGTCTACCTCGACCGTCAGCGCGCCTGTGGCTTCGGCTACTACGCAACGATGGGTGTCGAGCGCAAGGACATGGAGGGCCGGGCTCGTATTGCCCGCAAGAACTTTGAGCTGTTCGGCGCACCTCATGTGGCCTTCTTCTCGATGCCCCGCACCTGTGGTTACCCCCAAGCGGTCGACCTCGGCATTTTGTTGCAGACGGTGATGCTCGTGATGGTCGAAAAGGGGATCGGATGCATCGCCCAAGGGTCACTCGCCGGGTATCCCGGCCCCGTGCGCGAGATCGCTGATCTGCCGGAAGAGAACGAGATCCTCTTCGGCCTGTCGTTTGGCTACGAGGACACCGAGGCCCACATCAACACGGTTCGTATGGACCGTGCAGCGCTCGACGAGATCGCAACGTTCACCAGCTAGCGCGGTCCATGAGTGGCGACGGGGCTGGGGAGGCTGTGTCCGATGGCCTCAGCCAGGTCGGGGCCAGCGTTCATGAGCGCATCGAGATCGATGCCTGTGTCGTTCGGCAGCGCTGTCTCGTTGCCTGCATCATTCAGGAGATGAACAAGGTCTTCGGTGCCGAGGTTGCCGCCGGCACCCTTGGCAAAGGGGGAGCCGCCCAACCCGCCGAGGGCGGTGTCAAAGCGGCGCACGCCGAGGCCGATGGCGTGCCAAGCGTTCACCAGCGCGGTGCCGCGAGTGTTGTGTAGGTGGAGCCCAATATCTGACCCGGTGATCTCCAGAACCCGTTCGACTCGCTGCGGTGTTGCCATGCCCGTGGTGTCCGCCAACGTGAAGGTGGTGACCCCCCGACCGGCGAGTTGGGTCATCAGCTCGGGCGTGCTCGCGGTCGGTTCATCGCCGGTGTAAGGCGATCCGAAGACGCACGACAACACGGCATCAACCGGACGGCCGTCTGCGACCTCGATGATGTCGCCGATCGCCTCGACCGACTCGTCGATGGTGCGGTTGATGTTCTTCTCGTTGTAGACCGGGCAGGCCGAGATGGTGACCGTGATCGCGTCCATGCCTGCCTCGACGGCGAACTCGGCCCCGCGTCGGTTCGGCACCAGTCCCCAATAGGTCACGTCGGCCTGGCGATCGATCTGATCCATCACCACCGACGGCTCAGCCATCTGCGGCACCGCCTTGGGCGACACAAACGAAACCGCTTCGATGTGTTTGAGCCCAGCCGCCGCGAGAGCGTTGATGAGCGTCACCCGTGCCTCGATCGTCACCGGCTCTTCAGCCTGCAAGCCGTCGCGCGGCCCAACCTCACGAATCTGCATCGCCGTACTTGTCGGGCTCATGCGGTCCGAAGCGGTCGGTTGTCGTCTTGAACCCATTCGCTCAGCGAGCCGTCGTAGACCGCAACGTCGGTGCGGCCCAACAGCTCGGTGAGCACAAAGGCATCACTCGTCGCCGCGATCCCGCCGCCGCAGTAGGTGATCACCGGCTCATCAGGCGGAAGGTAGGCAAACAGCTCACGAAGCTCCTCAACTGGCCGGTATTGGTGGGTCTCGGTGTCGATCAAAGCAATGGCGAAGACGTTGCTCGCACCGGGAAGATGGCCGGCTCGCCCATAGCTGTCGTCTTCGCCACTGTGGTTCTCGGGCGACAGCGAGTTGATGATGCAGTGACTCTGGTCGGTGACCGCTGATTCCATCTGTTGCAGTGTGGCGATGAGGTGCGGTCGCGGCTGCGGTGTGAACGTCGTCCTTGGCCGCTCAGGTGCCGGGCCAGTGTCGACGGGGCGGCCTTCGGTGGTCCATGTCTTGAACCCGCCATCGAGTACGGCACAGTTGTCGAAGCCGAATGCCTTCAGCATCCAGAACACTCTTGTGGCCCACATGGTCATCCGGCGGTCGTAGAGAACGACCCGGGTGTCGTCGCCAACCCCGAGATCCTCCATGGCCTTGGCAAAGCGATCGGCGGTCGGCATGGTGAAGCGCAGCGGGCTGTCAGGGTCGCTCAGCGCCCCCGCAAGGTCGGCGTAGGCAGAATTGGGGATGTGTCCCTCGGCCCACTGGGCACTCATCTCATCCGCCACGAAGCCGCCGGTGGAGGGTCGCAATGCGACGGAGCACTCGAGAATGCGGAGATCGGGGTCGTCAAGGTGTTCAGCCAACCAGGCGGACGAGACGAGGCTTGGCAGCGGGTTCTCGGTCATGCCTCGAACTTAGGCCCTCGTGGCCACCACGGCCATCACGGCGGCTACGCCGACCAAGATCCACACGGCGGGCCCAAAGCCACTTGCATCAGCAACGACACCGACGACGACCGGCCCCGTAACGCCGCCGATTTCTCCAGCGGTGAAATACAGCGCTCCGGCCCCGGCCATGTTGGTCGGGCCCACCCGCTCATCGTCCATGAGAAACAGCATCGCAATCGGCAGCACGGCTGATCGCATGGCGCCGAAGAGCAGAATCCCGATGGCCGTTGCCGCCGTCCACGAGATCGCCAAGGGGACGAGGGCCACACCGATCAGCGCATACATCGACACGAGCATCACTCGCCGTCTGTCGGGCGTGGCCATACGGGGGAGTACCAACGCCGCAATGAGCCCGGGGACGCTGACCGCAGCAGCCCACGCACCCGCGGTCGACGGCGCCAGCCCGAAATCACGCAGCATCTCAGGGAGCCAGTTGGCCATGGCGTGATTGACGAAGAACGTCAGCACTGCCAGCACCAAGATGAGCCGGACGAGATCCACCTGCAGCAGCGATCGGTTGTCGACTCGACCCTCAGCCGTTCGGTGCCATTGGCCTTCGTCATGCTCGCGAGCGGTCACGATCAGCCACGCAACGGCGGCAACGACCGACCACGCGGCGTAGGTGGCCACCACCGGTCGCCACCGACCTCCGAAGGCCGGCATGAGGAGGGCGTTGGCGGTGAACAGCGTCACCATCGAACCGATGACGGGCCCACTGACGGCGACACCGGTGGCGAAGCCACGGTCGGCGCCGACGAACCGTTTGCTCACGAGCGCCGGCACACCAATTGAGATCAGCGGCCCACCAATGCCAAGCAGGCCGACCGCACCGATCAGGCTGAACCAATCGATGGCGATCGAGCGCAGGAATCCCGACACGGCAATGAGAACCGAGCCGATCGCCAGACCATGACGCAGACCCACTCGGTCAAGAAACTTGCCCGCCGGAATCGCAGCAAACAGATAGACGAACTGCCAGGAACCGAGCACAACACCCATCTGAGAACGGCTGAGTCCGAGGTCGTCGTTGATGGTGCCAACCAGAGGCGACAGCGACGCTGCCACCAAACCGAAACCGGCGTACAGACTCGCCGCCAAGCCCAGCAGGAGCCGCTGGTTGGTAGAGGGGCTGCCAGTGAGCACGCCGCAGCCTATTCTTGCCCCGTGAGCTACACCGTTTCCTGGACAAGCATGGCTGACGGCACCAAGGCCGACTACGAGATGCTGTCGCCCGCCTTCGAAGAGCACGCTCGAGGCGCGCTCGTTCCCAACTTGATCACGATGCTCGACCTCTTGAAGGGGCCGACGCTCGGCTACCAGATCGACCGCTACGCGCACTCGCTCCAGTCAGCGACCCGAGCGGTTCGCAACGACGAGTCCGTCGACATGGTCGTGGGTGCGCTGCTGCACGATGTTGCCGATGCCTTCGCACCCGAGAACCACTCCGATGCCGCAGCGGCCCTTCTCGCTCCCTACGTCGACGACGAAACGCATTGGGTGATCAAGCACCACGGGCTGTTCCAGGGGTACTACTACTTCCACCACTTGGGCGGCGATCGTGATGCCCGCGAGCAATACCGCGAGTCACCCCACTACGACCGCTGCGTCGACTTCTGCGAGTTCTACGACCAGAACTGCTTCGACCCGGCCTACGACAACATGGCCATCGAGGACTTCGTGCCAATGCTCGAGGAAGTCTTCAGCCGACCCTCAAAGGTCCCCGGCGTCGTGTAGCAACGGCGCGGCCGCTTGTTCTCGGACATCGATGACCGTCTCGCTTCGCTCGGACAACAGAGCGAGGGTGGCCGCTCGCTCATCTGGCGTGCCGAACACGTCGGCCATGAGGTTGTCCACCCCTAGTGCCTCCAGTTCGTCGAGTCGATCGTTGACTGAGCTCACAGAGCCGACGAGTGCGATGTCGCTTGGCCGGTCGACGCCTTCGCAAGCCAGCGTTCGCTGGTAGGTGGGCAAGGCTGCAAGGCCGCCGTATTGGGTGTTGGCGAGTTCGGTGGCTGAGGCCAGATCGTCGGTGACGCAGATCGGGAACCCACTCACCAACTCTGGACGTGGTCGGTCGGCCTGCTCAGCGGCAAGGTCCATCGTTGGCACGGAGACCTCGGCCAGCGAGCGCGGACCGACAAACCAGGTGATGACACCATCGGCCCGGGTGCCCGCAAGTTCGGTCATGCGGGGGCCAAGAGCTGACAGGTACACACGGGGACGAGGTCCAGCTGTTTTGATGCCGCCGTTCATCGTCCAGTGCGGGCCGCTGTAGGCAACCTGATCACCCTCGAGCAACGGCAGCAGCACGTCGAGGTATTCGGTCATCTGCGCAACCGCTCCGTGGTAGGAGAGCCCCCACGTCGTTTCAATGAATGGTCGGTGAGAGACGCCGAGGCCGAGAATCAGTCGGCCTCCGAGGTGCTCATTGGCCGTGAGTGCCTGCTGGGCCATGACCATGGGGTGCCGCCCCTGGATCGGGATGACGGCCGTGCCCAGGTCGAGGTCGGCTGTGTCCGTGCCGGCGACGGTCAGTGCCGTCAACGCATCAACCGTCTCGCCCTGCGTCGACCAGAACCCGCTGGCTCCGCTCGCCGAGGCGTCGGCCGCGATCGCAGAGGCTGCTGCGACCGTCGGCGCTGGGGCCAGGACAGAGAACCTCACATTGTGAAGCGCAGATTGCGGGCCGCTCGCTCGCCAAGTTCGGCATCACCGGACCAACTGATGCAGCCCTCGTCGATCGGGCCTTGCGGGTCGATGCGCCCACATGCCAGGAGAGCAAAGGTGGTGGAGTCGGCCGTGAGCACGGCATCAGCGTTGTCGAGCTCTGGCACTTGGGCCGCACGACCGTCGACCTTCACGTGCATCGTTCGGGTCACCGGGCCAGTGAGATCGATCGTGAGGCCGCGCCCATCCTCGAGCCCAACCTTCTTGCCAACGATGTAGCCGAGCGACATTTCGATCTCGTCAATGGACATCTCGGCGGCAGGCCCCGACTCGTGTCCTGGCAAGCCAAGCGGCACTCGCATGTCTTGTTCGTGGACCCAGAAGTCGAACACCCTGACCGCCATGAAGCGTCCGTAGGTACCGGGACCAACGGGTGTCATCGAAGGTTCGTCCATGTCAGCGTCGGTCATACCGGCCAGATCTGCCTTGCGACCTTCGATGAGCCCGCTGTAGCGCTCGAGCATCTGAGCGCGGTCAAGGTCGGCCACCTCGGTCATGAAGGCGCCGACCTTCTCGAACGGGAGTGCTTCGGCGAAGGCCGAAGCGGCCTCGCCGGCAAGCATGCTTTCGACTGCAGCGAGGTGGGCAACAATGCCGCCGATGGTCCAGTCGGGACACAGCGACTGCACAGCCCATTGCTCGTCGTCGAGTGAGGCCAGCAGCGGCTCGAGCGAATCGAAGCAGAGTCCGAGGTTGGTGACTGCTTGGTTGTTGTTGGTCATGTCCTGTTACCTCGTTCTGCTGCGGGTCCGACGGCCTCGAAGCCGTCTTTGGTGAATCCGACTTCGGTTCCTCGGTTGATGCTGATCCAGTCTCGAGCTTCGAGATAGGGCTTGAAGGTCTCGGCGATTTGTCGCTCATCGCTCTTCAGCTTTGGCTTCTGGATCTCATAGAGGTGCGGGAACTCAACCCAGGCGGTGGTCGCATCCCACATGCGCAGGGCCGCCTCGCCGTCTGGGGGTTCGATGAGTACGGGGCCAAAGAGGCAGTGGTCGCCAAAGAACAGGGTGGGGACACCGAATCCGCCGGCGTCGATCACCCGCTGATGCTCATCGCGCACTTCGTCATGGGTCGATTGGTCCTCGATCGCTTGATCAACCAGCGCCGGATCGAGCCCGAGTTCCTCGAGCAAGTGCCGAGCGACATCTGGTTCGTGGGGTTTGAGCCCATCTTCGTGCAAGGCCCGACCAGCCCGCTCATACCAACGATCGAGATCGTCCATGCTCGTACGGCGCAGCAGCGCACCAATCCGCATCATCGACCAGCCGTAGGACCACTCACGCTCCCAAGGGTGCTTCTTGCCCTCGATTCGATTGACCTCCTCGAGGCTGAAGAACTTCCAGTTGATGGTGATGCCGTTCTGGGCTCGAACGTTCCTGATCCACTTCGCCGTTTGGTAGGCGTAGGGGCAGAGCACATCGAAGTGGAAGTCGACGGTCGACGTATCTGGTGACGGTGCCATTCCGAGAGCTTCTCGCACGAGTGCGTTCCGCTACAACTTCAGAACAGACGGTCTTGCACGGTCACTTCGTCGGGCTCCACCTCGCCAGAGATCTGTCGGAGACCGAGTCCGAGCAGCGGTTGAAGATCGGCAACAAAGACATCGCCCCCCAGCTTGCGCCGGAAGGCAACGGCACGTCCGACGGCTCCGACCACCTGCATGGCGTGCCTGCCAGTGAGGAGTGCGGCGGGATAAGAGTGGACCCGCTGCCAGAGTGGGTCGGCCGCTGCGGGGTTGGTCCAAGCATCGTCGGTGGCAGTCACATGTGCGGCTGGTGCCTCGTCGCCGATCAGACGACGGACGTCTGCGGCGTATTCGTCGAGACGAGAGGCCAACCATGCATCGTCACGAGGCGAGGTGAGGCCGTCGATCTTCCGGCTGATGGCGACGGACTGGGGGAGTGCCAGCTGATCAGTGACCCGGTCTTCAACAACCCGCACGACAATGCCATTGGTCGTCGTGGCGACGAAGCGAGCCAGCCAGGCGCCTTGTTCGAGAAGTCGAGTAGTGGCCCGGCGTTCGGTTGATGTGCCCACCTTGATTGATCCGTCTCGGAACGCCGCCAAGTACAGGCGGTTTGGCTGGTCGAGATGTTTGACGAGGTCGGGGTCAGATGTCTCTTGCTGGTGCGCATGATGCAGTGCTCCGGCGAAGCGTGCGTTCTTGACCGAGCAGCTGGTGCACGTCTTGCGCCCCTCTTCCGGCGGCACGTCGCAGGGCTCTGTTGTGTGGCTGGTCCCGCTCGCACCGAGGCACCAGCGGCGTGCTGTGGGATCGACCTCGATTGCCAGCTCCTGACCGATGAGCAGCTCGACAGACGGGTCGTGTGGGCCCCTACGCAGGGCCAGCGTTGGTGCGTCATCCGCCCACGAAATGCCCAGAAGGGTGAGCGAGTCGTCCACCCGCTGCACTGTAGGAGCCAGCGCGTGGCGCGTGGGCGGGTGATGAATGTCACGTGTGCAGTGTCAGCGCCGCAACGGAGCGACTGAGCAGCACATTTTAGGTTGAGAGCATGATCAACGACTCCACCACCGAGCCTGTCCCAACTGCCACGAAGTCACGGTACGCCGCAGCCTGTGGCGTCGTTGTGGCTGCCATTGTGATCGCCGCAGCAGCGTCGTTCTCGTCGATGGGCAACTCGATCACGCCGGCAGAGGCAGCGGCGTCAGGCAGCGCCGCAGACGAGCTGATGGTGGCTGAAGAAGATGCTGCCAATGACGCGCTCAAGCTGGCTCAGATGGAAGCCGCAGCCGAGGCAACGAACCGGGCCCCGCAGCCTGACGAAACAGCCAGCGACGAAACAGCCAGTGACGAAATCGAGAGCGAGACCACCGAGCGCGCTGCGCCGTCACCCAGTACGACACAACCTCCAGCCCCAGCCCCAGCCCCTCGCCCAGACACGCCGGCGCCTCGGACACCGGCACCCGAGCCCCCGACGTCTCAGCCCTCAGCGCCTCTACCCGAGCCAGGTCCAGCACCCGAACCAGGCCCGGAGCCAAGCCCGGAGCCTGAGGAGCCCGCACCAGCGCCGCAACCGGAGCCCGAACCGGAACCAGCGCCAGAATCTCAGCCTGAACCGGCGCCGGAAGCTCAACCTGAACCAGCGCCGGAGCCCGAGGAGCCCGCCCCGCTCCCGAGACTGGAGCTACCGCCTGACCTCGTTCTGCCGAACCCCGGAACCTTGAATCCGGACGTGCTCAATCCGCCTCTACAGATTCCTGACGGTCTGGAGCTCAGTCCCAGCGAGCCGTGAGGTGCTTCACTCCGTGAATGAAGCTCGACGCAAGCGGGTCGGGTTCGCTCGTTGACCGAATGTTGGGCATGCGTTCGAACAGTTGGTGGAACATCACCATGATCTCCCGTCGGGCCAAGTGGGCTCCGAGGCAGAAGTGGGGCCCGGGGCCACCAAAACCGCAATGCGGGTTGGGGTCCCGGCGAACATCGAAGGTGTAGGGATTGGTGAAGACGTCTTCGTCTCGATTGGCGGCGAGGTAGAACATTCCCATCTTGTCGCCGGCCTTCATGTCGGCACCGCCAAGGCTGTAGTCCTCGAGTACGGTCCGGCGCATGTACGTCACCGGGCTGGCGAGGCGAACGATCTCTTCAACCGCCGTTGGACCGACACCTTCTGGGTCAGCCTGCCAGATGGCCTTCTGCTCGGGGTTTTCCGACAGGTAGTGCAGGCCCCATGAGATGGCGTTGCGGGTTGTTTCGTTGCCGGCAACCACCAACAGGATGAAGAACGAGGCGATGTCGCCGTAGCTGAGCTTCTCGCCGTCAACCTCCGCGTTGACGAGGATCGTCGTGAGGTCATCATCTTCAGAGGCACCAGTCGACGCGTCGTCCTTGGCCTTGGCCACCTCGGTCATCAACTCGGCCAGTGCTCCGCCGGCGGTGAGGATTGCCGTCAAGACGTCGTCGACGTCAGCCACATACTCGGGGTCGCCGGCGCCAAGAATCACGTTTGTTTGATCGAAGACGAAGTCGATCTGCGAGTCTGGGATACCCATCAGGTCGCACACGATCTTCAAGGGAAGGCGAGCCGCAACGTCGACAACGAAGTCGCACTCTCCTTGATCAATGACGTCGTCGATCACCATCGAGGCCTGCGCATGCACTCCTTCTTCGAGTTGCTTGAGCTTGCGGGGTGTGAATCCGGCCGAGACCAGCTTGCGCAAACGAGCGTGTCTCGGATCGTCCATGGAAATCATCGAAGAGAAAAACTCGTTGAACTCAGCTGGCGAATCGAGCATCGTGATGCCCGAAGCCGACGAGAACACGCTCGGGTTCTTCGAAGCTTCCAGAACGTCGGCATGGCGAGTGACGACCCAGCCGCCGGGGCCCGTGGGAATCAGATCGGGAACCTCTGACGGCTCTTCCGCCACGAATGCAGGCGGGCCCGAGCGCAGAACAGCGAGATCAGCCTCGATGTCGTCTTGGCTGCGAGTCCAAAAGGCTCTGGGTATCGGGTTCGGCACTGCTGATTGGGCTTCGACAGTCGTCATCGTCCTACGTTATGGCCCGGAGAGATCACTCAGGCAAACGCTCGGTCGCGCCGACAACACTTGCATCCGATCGCGGCCGGTTGCACGAAAGAGAGATCATGGCGGAGTCCACAAGCGAGCACTCATCAGTTCATCCCACGGTGCATGGCCTGCACTCTCGGGTCATTGGCCGAGTCGAGCTAGACGAAGCGCGCCTGCAGGCCGAATTGGCGACCGCCCTCCAGCTTCCGTTCAACCGCGGCTATTCCGACTACGCACGAGGAAATCCCGGGTGGCAGAACTGTGTGCTGATGAACCACAGCGGCGACCCGACAGATCAGGTCTTCGGGGGACATCCGGGCCCACCGGTGCCGACGCCCCACCTCGACGAACTTCCCTACTTTCGTGAACTGCTCGACACGACGTTCTCGACCGAACACCTCAAGTGGGCTCGCATCTTCCTCTGCGAGGACGGGATGCTGATCCCGCATCGCGACTACCTCGATCTGCCCGAAGATGAGTTCACACGCGTGCACATCGCCCTCAAGCTCGGACCAGCATCGCTGCACTCCGAAGGTGATCAGCTCTATCGAATGCGCAAAGGTGAGGTGTGGTTCATCGACGGCACCGTCGCCCACTCGGCGGCAAGCTATGACGGTGAACCGAGGGTCTATCTCACCTGCGACTTCACCGCCGGTGTCGATTTTGCCGATCTGTTTGCCGACCCGACCTGCTACGCAGAAAACGTCGAGCCTGACTTCGTCGATCGCATGCCACTGCCTGACAACTTCGACGAGGCCCTTGCCGGCATCGCCACGTTGATGGATCGCGACACCCTCAACGACACGCTCGCCATGCTGAGCAAGGTGCACTACAACCACGTTGCCGATTGCGCCGATACCTATGAGTGGCTGATCGCCGCAGCGCAGCGGACGGGCGACAACGATCTTGTCGAGGCAGCGCGCGAACGTCGATCGTTCTTCCTCGGCATCTGAGCCGTCGCCCGTGGTAGCTCTGCAGCCTCAGCTGGTTCACGATGCGGTGTACCGAGGAGCCAAAGGCTCCCCAGATCACGTCGCTGTCGTCATGGGTGAGCGCCAGCTCACCTACGCCCAGCTCCGAACGGCCACGAACCAACTCGCAAACACCCTGATCGAACTCGGTTCCGAGCCCGGCGACCGGGTCGGCATCTTTTTGCACAAGTCGGTCGAGACCGTCGTTGCTGCTTACGGGATCATGGCCGCGGGGTGCGCCTTCGTGCCGATCGATCCGCTCAGTCCGGCGGACCGACTCGAGTCGATACTCGCCGACTGCAACATCGACATCGTCGTGAGCGAGGATCGCCTGGTCGAGCGACTCAATGAGACGCCGCATGGTGCGGGACTGCGAGCCGTGATTGGTCCGTCAGCTCACATCACCTGGGATCAGGTCGGAACTCGGTCCGTCGACGACCCCGATCGCGTCGTCGACCCAGATGACCTTGCGTACCTCATGTACACATCAGGATCGACCGGTGTGCCCAAGGGCATGATGCACTCGCATCGAACGAGCCTCGGCTTCGGCCAGTGGGGCGTCGACTACTGCACGCTCGCACCAACCGATCGGGTGGCCAGCCACGGACCGCTCCACTTCGATATTTCGATCTTCGACATCTTCTCGACCGGTCTCGCCGGCGCCACGGTTGTGCTGGTGCCCGAACCGGTCACGAAGTTCCCCGCCAGCTTCTCGAAGCTGCTTGAAGAACAGCGAGTCACCGTGCTGTTCACCGTGCCGTTTGCCCTTGCTCAGCTCAGTCTCAACGGTGGGCTTGATCAGCGCGATCTACAGAGACTTCGCTGGGTGCTCTTTGGTGGTGAGTCCTTCACGCCTCGCCACCTGCGTTCGTTGATGGAGGCACTTCCACACGCCCAGTTCGCAAACGTGTACGGGCCAGCCGAAGCTCCCGCCTGCGTGTGCCATCTCATGGACGAGCCACCGACCGATGACACCCCCATCCCGATCGGGTCTGTGTCGGCAAACACGACCGCAACCATCGACAGCGACGGCGGCCTCGTCATCGAAGCACCATCGGTGATGCTCGGGTACTGGCAGCGGCCAGAACTCAACGCCACCAGCCTGGTGCGGCCCGGGGTGTTTCGTACCGGCGACTTGGTGAGACAGCGCCCCGACGGTCTCTACGACTTCCTCGGCCGATCAGATCGGATGGTCAAGGCCCGCGGCTTCCGCATCGAACTCGACGAGGTCGAAGCTGCGCTCGGTGCTCACCCGGCGGTCGCCGAGGCTGCCGCCTTCGCCGTGACCGACGCTGATGGAGTCACGACCGTTCACGCCGCGTATGTGCTCGATACCGAAGCCTCGATTGGCGAAGGCGACCTTCGGAGCCACATGGCCGCACGGCTGCCGAGCTATGCCGTGCCGGTGACGCTCAGAGCCGAGGCGGCGTTTCCTCGGACAACGAGTGACAAGATTGATCGTCCGGCTCTTTCGGCGGCGACGAATCCGCCGACGTGATCGTGCGAGCGTCGTCTGGCACCTCGTCTGTTGTCTTGGGTGCGCCAAACTCTTCGATGACGCGTTCGACCAGCGGCACTGGCTTGTTGTGCCGGGTTTGGTCGTTGTGTGACACGTGCAAGCTCGGTGGCACTTTGGGCTCGAACGACTTCATGTAGTCGTCGCCGCCCTGGTCGAGTTTGTCCCACAGGGCTGAGGTTCCCATCCCGGTGATACCAGCGACATCTCGTGCCGCTCGAACCCGTGGGTTGTCGTTGGGTATCGGCCGACGGTCGGCGCGATCAGCTCGCCATTCTCGCCACCGATGCCAGAGACCCATGGATAAAGGCTAGCTCTTCTTGCGCTTCTGGATGTTCGCCCACTCGTCGCGAAGACCCACCGTGCGGTGGAAGACTCGCGAGTCGTCGAGGTCAGCGGCGAAGTAGCCGAGCCGCTCGAACTGCACGACCTCACCGACCGCAACGTCGGCCAAGGCCGCCTCGACTTTGGCTTGGTGGGTTTCGCGGGACGCCGGATGAAGATCGTCACGAGGGTCTCGGGCCTCGCCATCGTCTCCCGCTGCGCCAGGATGTTCAGCTTCAAACAAGCGCTCATAGAGGTGAACGGTGGCATCAACGGCATGCGGGGCCGAGACCCAGTGCAGCGTGGACTTCACCTTGCGTCCATCGGGGGCGGACCCGCCCTGGGTTTCGGGGTCGTACGTAGCCAGGACCTCGATGACATTCCCGTCGTCGTCCAGCACCGCGTCTGTGGCGGTGACGAAGAAGGCCGACCGCAAACGGACCTCTCGACCAGGCGTGAGTCGGTAGTACTTTGGAGGAGGTTCGAGGCGGAAGTCGTCTTGTTCGATCCAGAGCTCACCGCTGAAGGCAACTTGGCGAGTTCCTGCCTCGGGGTCCTCCGGATTGTTGATGGCGTCGAGCATCACGACGGTGTCTTGGGGCCAGTTCGTGATCGTGAGCTTGAGTGGTTTCACGACGGCCATACGTCGCAGCGCGGTTTGATTGAGTTCGGTGCGAACAAACGACTCGAGCAGCTCAATCTCCACCGTGCTGTTGGTCTTCGCCACACCAATTCGCTCGACGAACGCCTCAATCGCCGAAGGCGGGTAGCCCCGTCGCCTCAGGCCACGAATGGTTGGCATGCGGGGATCGTCCCAGCTATCGACGTGCCCTGACTCGACCAGCGAGCGAAGCATCCGTTTCGACAAGACAGTGTGGGTGAGGTTGAGACGAGCGAACTCAGCCTGGCGGGGCTGATCTGAGGGCAAATCGAGATGATCGAGGAACCAGTCGTAGAGCGGACGGTGATCGGCGAATTCGAGGGTGCAGATCGAATGGGTGACACCCTCGATGGCGTCGCTCTGGCCATGGGCCCAGTCGTAGGTGGGGTAGAGGACCCACTGATCTTCTGTGCGGTGGTGGGGGACACGCCGAATGCGGTACATCACCGGATCGCGCAGCCACATGTTGTCGGCTTGCATGTCGATCTTGGCCCGTAACGCCTTTGACCCGTCATCGAACGCCCCATCGCGCATCTGACGAAACAGGCCGAGGTTCTCTTCTGGCGATCGATCGCGATGAGGGCTCTCGACTCCGGGCTGGCCGAAACCACCGCGCTGGGTCGAAATCGTCTCGGCGTCTTGATCGTCGACGTAGGCGAGACCTCGCTCGATCAGCGACTCAGCCCATGTGTAGAGCTGTTCGAAGTAGTCGCTGGCGTAACGGGGCGGTCCTGACGACTCGACGCCGAGCCATGCCAAATCCTCTTGGATCGCTTCGACGTAGGAGGTGTCCTCGGTTTCGGGGTTCGTGTCGTCGAAACGAAGCAGACACACGCCGTCGTTCTCTTCGGCGAGGCGGAAGTTCAGAAAGATCGACTTTGCATGGCCAATGTGCAGGTAGCCATTCGGCTCGGGCGGAAAACGGGTCTGCACCCGGCCGTCGTAGGTCGCTGCTTCGTTGTCGTCACGCACCCACTCACGGATGAAATCGATGGACTCGTACGGAGATTCGCCAGACACCGAGGCAACCGTAGCGTTCTGGTGCTAGACGATTGGGGTGGACCTCGAAACGATCACGTACCAATCAGATGAGGGCGTCGCTCACGTCCGGTTCAATAGGCCTGAGGGGGCCAATGCAGTCAGCCCGACGTTCGCACGAGATCTGCGCTCGGTCATGCTCGAAATCGAGTTCGATGACGACGTGAAGGCTGTGTCGGTCACCGCAGAGGGCAAGGTCTTTTGCGCTGGCGGCGATCTCAAGTTGTTCAACGAAGCCGGTGAGGGTCTGCCTCGCCTCGCCACCGACATGCTCACGGATTTCCACGGTGCGATCTACAAGATGAACCGCATCCCGAAGCCGTTCGTTGCCGGTGTCTCGGGGGCCGCCGGTGGTGCTGGCCTGTCGTTGATGGCGGCGTTTGACCTCGTGGTGAGCTCTGAGTCTGCGAAGTACACGATGGCCTACACCCGAGCCGGAGTGACACCCGATGGCACCTCCTCCTACTTCGTTGCTCGCCACATCGGTTTGCGCCGCATGATGGATCTGACCCTCACCAATCGCGTGCTTTCCGCTGAAGAAGCCGAACAGTGGGGACTCGTCAATCGTGTCGTCGCTGACGACGAGGTTGATCAAGCCACCGCCGACCTCGCGGCGTCGCTCGCCAGCGGCCCATCGTGGACTCTCGGGATGGCCAAGCGGGTGGTCTATAACGGTTACGAACACGATCTCGAAGCCGCAGCGGAGTTCGAGGGCACCACGATTGCTGCCTCGATGGCCCGCCACGACGGTCAAGAAGGCATTGCGGCCTTTGTCGAAAAGCGCAAGCCGGACTTCAACGGCAGCTGATTTGGCGCTTGATTCGGCCCCAACGCGGCCGATCTGAAGCTTGTGGAGCCAACCGCTCTCATTACTCTCTGCGTCCTCGTTTTGACGCTCATCACCCTGATCGCCGACCGGTTTCCACCGGCCGGTGTTGTTCTGGCTGCCACTCTTTCCTTGCTGCTTGCCGACGTCATCACGACCCAGGAAGCTTTTTCGGGATTCTCCAACCCCGCGCCGTTGACGGTTGCCGCCCTCTTTGTGGTTGCCGCCGGGGCGCAACGAACCGGGCTGCTCAGCGCTCCGTTGTCGCGTCTGCTCGGCCGACCCGGGCGCAAGGGTGTCGCTCATGCCCGCTTGCTGCTCCCAACGGCAGGCGCCTCAGCGTTGCTCAACAACACGCCCCTGGTCGCCATCGTGATCCCCGACGTCTTGGCCTGGTGCCGCCGCAACTCCCGCAACGGATCCCGCTATCTGTTGCCGCTCTCGTATGCCGCGATCCTCGGCGGAACGCTCACGCTGCTCGGCACCTCGACAAACCTCGTAGTGTCCGGCTTGCTCGAAGAATCCGGCTCGGAGCCGCTCGGGATTTTCGAGGTGACCAAGATCGGCGCACCGGTGTTTGTCGTTGGCATGATCGTTTTGTTTGCCCTTTCGATTCCCCTCATTCCGAATCGCCAGGCCGCCGCCGACCAAGCTGAGGACGAAGCCCGAGCGTTTCTGGTCGAAATGCGAGTGACGGGCGATTCGTCGATGAATGGACAATCGGTGTCGAGTGCCGGGTTGCGAGCGCTCGACGGCGTGTACCTGGCGCAGCTGCGTCGGGACGATCGCTCGATTGCTCCGGTCGGACCAGACGAACTCTTGGTAGAAAACGACATCCTCACGTTTGTCGGACAGGTTGACAATGTGCTCGACCTCGAACGCATGCCCGGCCTGAAGTCGGTGATGAAAGACGAGGTATCGACCATTGCCGCAGTCGATCGGGGATTGTTCGAAGTCGTGATCGGACGCATGTCGCCCGTTGCTGGCTTGACCCTTCGCGAAGCCGACTTCCGGGCCCGATACGGCGCAGCAGTGGTGGCCATCCACCGGTCAGGACAACGACTCGAGGGCAAACTCGGCGACGTGCGACTTCGTCACGGCGACACGTTGGTGCTCGTGGCTGGCGATGAGTTTCAGCGTCGCTACGGCCAGAGCAGGGAATTTCTCGTCGTCGCCGAACTCGATGCCCCGGCTCCCGTGGCTGACGCCAAGTCTGGCTTTGTCGGCATCGTCATCGCCGGCTTCATTGTGCTCGCAGCGACGGGCCTGCTCAGCACGCTCGAGGGAGCCCTCCTTGCCGCTGGTGCCATGGTTGCCGCTCGGGTGATGACGTTCTCCGAAGCCAAGCGGTCGATCGATCTCGACGTGATCTTGCTGATCGCCTCGGCCTTTGGGCTCGGTTCTGCCGTCCGAGCCAGCGGCCTGGCCGACGAGATCGCCGACCTCTTCACGTCCGCCTTCGCAGGCTTTGGCACCTTCGGAGTGGTGCTCGGCCTTGTGCTGGCGACAACGATCCTCACCGAGGTCGTGACCAACAACGCCGCCGCAGTCGTGATCTTCCCCATTGCCGTCGCGATCGCAGGACCAGCAGGTGTCGACCCTCGCCTGATGGCGATGGCAATCGCCATCGCAGCCTCGACCTCGTTCCTCTCGCCCGTCGGCTACCAGACCAACACCATGGTGTACGGCCCCGGCGGCTATCGGTTTGCCGACTACCTCCGAGCCGGTTTGCCGCTCAGCATCGCGGTGCAACTCACGATTGCCGCCACCGTCACGCTGCTGAGCTGACGTCACACTGGTCCGAATCGGATCACATGTGCTCAGATGGGGCATGGCTGCATTGACCGAGTCCTACGTTCCCGCCGACACCTCTGAACCAATTCTCGAGACCACCGTTGGTTCGGTTCTCGTGGATATCGCAGAACGACTACCAGACAAGGTCGCACTTGTCGCCGGATCGCCAGATCCCGCGGAACGTCGCAGCTGGACCTACGCGGAGCTGCTGTCCGATGCTCAGAAGGTGGCGAGAGCTTTGGCGACACAGTTCGACAAGGGCGACCGGTTGGCCATCTACTCGGCCAACTGCCCCGAGTGGATCCTGCTGGAGTTCGCGGCCGGTCTCGCCGGTGTCGTGCTCGTGACCGTCAACCCGGCGTTACAGCCCCAAGAACTTCACTACGTGCTGAGCCAATCGAGGTCGTCGGGCATCGTGTACCAGCCCTCGTTCCGAGGCAACGCGATGGGAGCTCACCTCGAGTCGATTTTGCCTGACCTGCCAGAACTCAAGCACGTCATCTCGCTGGCCGACTTCGATGACTTCGTTGCCTTGGGGTCTGACGATGTCGAGTTGCCAGACGTCGATCCCATGGACCCTGTCCAGATTCAGTACACCTCGGGAACCACCGGGTTCCCGAAGGGGGCATACCTGCATCATCGCGGTATCACCAACAACGGCCGGCTGTTCGCCGACCGACTCCAGGTTGACGAGGACAGCGTCTACGTGAACCCGATGCCGTTGTTTCACACCGGAGGCTGCGTTCTCGCCGTGATGGGGGCACTCCAGGTGGGGGCAACAATGGTGCTGATGGAGATGTTCGAGCCGGGGTTGATGCTGGAGCTCTCCGAAACCTACAAGGCAACCCACATGCTCGGCGTACCAACCATGTTGATCGCAACGATGGAGCATCCTGACATGGACACCCGCGACATCTCGACACTCAAGGCGGTGTGCTCCGGCGGCTCGACCGTGCCCGCAGACCTCGTTCGCAAAATGGAGGAGAAGCTCGGCGTGTTCTTCTCGGTGATCTACGGGCAGACCGAAGCCTCGCCCACGATCACGCTGGCCAAAGAAGAAGACACGCCGGACGACAAGGCGCTCACGCTCGGGCCCGTGCTGCCACAAACAGAGATCAAGGTGATCGATCCCGAAACGGGCGAGACCCTTCCCATCGGGCAACAGGGGGAACTCTGCACCCGCGGCTATCACGTGATGCTCGGTTACTTCGAAATGCCAGACAAGACCGCAGAGGCCATCGACGCTGAGGGCTGGCTCCACACCGGCGACCTCGTCAGCATGGACGACCGTGGCTACACCACGATCACGGGCCGACTCAAAGACATGATCATTCGTGGGGGCGAGAACATCTATCCCCGAGAGATCGAGGAACTGCTCTTTGCCCACCCCAAGGTCGCCGATGCAGCCGTTGTTGGTCTGCCTGATGAGAAGTGGGGGGAGACCGTCGGCGCTTTCGTACGCGACGCCGACCCCGATAACCCTGCGACCGACGCCGAACTGCACCAGTACTGCCGTGACAACCTGGCGCCCCACAAGACGCCCAAGTCGTGGTACCGGGTGGCGGACTTTCCGCTCACGGGCTCGGGCAAGGTGCAAAAGTTTGCGATCGTCGAGAACTGGGAGAAGGGCCTGTACTCGTAAGCTTGGTCGGCGGAGCCGACAAGCCCCGAACGAGTTCCAGGATGCGAGTAGCGGTCTGCGACAGCAGACCCAATGTGATCAGCGATGCGAAGCGAGCGAGCGGGCGATGCGCTCGTTCATCATCTCGGTTGATCCGTCAACGAAGTTTGCAATGCGGGCGGCACCGAGGTGCCGGCTCAGCGGATACTCATCGCGAAGACCGGCGGCGCCCATGGCTTGCAGACACGCCGCAATCGCTGGCTCGGCGATCTCGCACGCGAACTTCTTCGCGTGGGCCGCTGGCAAAATCGCAGCCGCGGGGTCTGTGCCTTGGTCGGTGGCATCAACCGCGTCGACTGCTCGCTGCACCATCAGCTCCGCCGCTTCCAGCCGATTGGCAACATCCGCGAGCGACCAGCTCAGGCCCTGATGTTCGAGCAAGGACTTTCCGAAAGCGGTGCGCTGCTGACCGTAGTCAGCTGCGATCCGCAGCGATGAGCGCACCATCGCCACACACATCGATGCCACATAGGTGCGTGCGCCGTTGATGCTCGAGAGGGCGGCGAGGAACGCCTCGCCCGGCGCACCGATCATCTCGTCCTCTGAGGCGACGTAGTTGTCGAGCACGAAACCACCGGTCCCGATGCCATGGCTTGAGGTCAGTGCTTCTGGCTCGGAGCGGATGAACCCAGCACGATTGGCGTCGAGCAGAAACGAAGCGATGCCCTTGGCCCCTGCGTCGGGCGCGGTCTGTGCGTAACAAACGATGGCCTCGGATCGAGCGGCATTGGTGATCCAGGCCTTGCTCCCGTTGAGCACCCAACCATCTGACGTTGCCTCGCCTGTTGTGGTGATGGCGGCAAAGTCGCTCCCGGCCCCGGGTTCAGTGAGGGCGGTCGAGCCGAGCACCTCGCCTTGCCTGAGTTGGGGGAGCAGGCGTGCTCTCGATGCATCATCGGCTTGGGTCGCAACAACAACCGCGACGTTGTGGGTGTTGATCATGCTGAACGCGGTCGCCATCGAGACTTCGGTGACGATATCGAAGGCCCTGATCTTGTCAGAGAAGCCGAGCCCGGAACCGCCGTGCTCCACCGGCACGCACATCGCCAACAAGCCGATGTCGCCTGCCGAGCGGTACACCTCGGCAGGGGCCATCGAGCGGGCAGCCTCCCAGTCCGCCACATGCGGTTTCACGTGAACATCGGCGAACGTCTGCACATCCCCAAGGGCCATCTGGTGACGGTAGTTCGGCGTTGCCACCACTTGTGAACCAGACTCAAAGCCATGACGGACGCCCTCGGACTTTCTTCGGCAACCGAGCTTGCCCAACTCATCCGCAACCGTGAACTGAGCTCGGTGGAGCTCCTCGACCATTTCGTCGAACGGGTCGAGCGCATCAACCCCGACATCAACGCGGTCATCACTCTCGATGTCGAGCGAGCAAAAGAGTCAGCCGTTGCGGCCGATCAAGCAACAGCCGACGGGGTGGAGACGGGCCCGTTGCATGGCCTACCCATCACCGTGAAAGACGCCATCGCCACTGAAGGCATCCGCAGCACCGGTGGGGCAACTGAGCTGGCTGAACACGTCCCGAGTGAAGACGCACCGGTGGTTTCATCGGTTCGTGAGGCCGGCGCCATCGTGTTCGGGAAGACCAACCTGCCGCGCTGGTCTGGGGATGTTCAGGCCTACAACGAGATGTTTGGCGTCACCGGCAACCCATGGGACCCGACCCGGACGCCGGGCGGATCGAGCGGGGGTGCATCGGCTGCGGTTTCGGCCGGATTGACGAGTTTCGAGATCGGCACCGATATCGGCGGCTCTGTTCGGCTGCCAGCCCACTTCGCCGGAGTGTGCGGACACAAGCCGTCCTTCGGCGTCATCCCACAGCACGGCTATCTCGACCATGTCACCGGTGGCACCGTCGAAGCCGACGTCAACGTCTTCGGTCCGTTGGCCCGCACCGTCGATGATCTCGCAGTGCTCGTTGACGTGATGGCCGGTCCAACTGCCGATCGAGCCACGGCGTGGACGCTCGACCTTCCGCCTGCTCGGGCCAAGAACCCGGCCGACCTTCGGGTCGCAGCATGGCTCGACGATCCGAGTTGTGCCGTGAGTAGCACCGTGGGTGCCCTCCTCGAGGGCGCGGTGAGCGCGCTTGGGCAACACGGCGTCGACGTGACGTCGACGCATCCTGATGTCTCGATCGCCAACGTCTGGGAAACCGGCTTGCCGCTCATCTCGGCTGCGACCTCACCGGGGCGCAGCGACGAGGAATGGGAGGAGCAAGTCCGCAAGGCCAACGACCCGTCGCTGGATCCGACGACCGCAATGCGCTATCGAGCCTCCACGCTCTATCACCGCGACTGGTTGTTGATGACCGAACGGCGAGAAGAGCTACGCAAGGTGTGGGCCGAGTTCTTCACCCACTACGACGTGCTGCTGTGCCCGGTGGCCGTGACCGAGGCCTTTCCCCACACCCTCGATGGCGGGCTCTACAGCCGAACGATTCAGATTGACGGGAGCGAACGGCCCTACGCTGATCTCATCGCCTGGACCTCGATGATCGGATTCGTCTACTTGCCCTCCACCGTCGTACCCGTCGGACTCACCCCAGAAGGGTTGCCGGTGGGCATCCAGGTCGTTGGCCCCTTCCTGGAAGACCGCACGACACTCAGCTTCGCCCGTCTGGTCGAAGAGGTTTGCGGCGGTTACCAGGTTCCCCCGGTCGCGTGATTCAGATCCCTTGACTCGCTACCTCTGGATGTTCGGAGGCTTCGTCGGCGTCGCCGTCGGATCCATCGGCATCGTTCTTCCCGGACTCCCCACGACCGGGCCATTCATCTTCGCCGCCTGGTGCTTCTCGAAGTCGAGCCCCCGCTTTGAGCAGTGGATTCTCGACCTGCCGGGGATCGGACCCATGGTCAGCGACTACCGAGACGGTCGAGGCATGCCTCGTCGAGCCAAGATCCTCGCCCTCGTGATGATGTGGATCGCCATCTTCATCAGCACCGTCTTCTTGTTGGACAACCTGTGGGTGCGAGGAGCTGTGTGGGCGCTCGGCCTGATCGGGTCGTGGTGGATCCTCATTCGGATCCCGACCACGGAGAACCTCTAGCCCTCGGTCTCTAGTAACCCTCGGTCTCTAGCTACGTAGGTTGCGATCGAACAGGTCGTGGAGGCGTTCCCAGTGGGTCTCTGACGCTTCTCGCACGTACTGCGGTCGTTCGGCGTATGCGAAGCCGTGCTCGGTCCCTGGGAACCATTCGACCCTGCCGCGCGAGTCGCTTGCCTCGAGGGCGGCCTCGAACTCGGCGATCACTTCGGGCGGTGCGTAGCTGTCGGTTTCGGCGCAGGCAACGTAGATCTCTGCGTTCGTGCCGTTGAGGTGCTTGTGGGGCGAGTCGTCTTTGTCGACCGCCAAGGCAACGCCATGGATCGAGGCAGCCGCAACCACCGACTCGATACCGGCGGCCATCAGGATCGTGAACGGTCCACTCATGCAATAGCCGACGGTGCCGACCCTGGAGGTGTCGGCCGCTTGGTCCTTGGCTGCGTGCTCGAGCATGGTGATCGAGTCGTCGACGACCATTGCGTTGGTCAGGTTGCTCATCAGCTCGAACATGCGATCGCGATCGCCGGTCTCGAAGACGTTGTACTCGGCCACGTCTCGGTAGTAGAGCTGCGAGGTCATGACGTAGTAACCGGTGGTGGCAAGTCGGCTCGCCATGTCGCGGATCTCTTGGCGCATCCCCGGCGCATCCATGAGAAACAACACAACGGGATACGGACCATCGCCGTCTGGACGGAATGTCCATGTCGGCATGACGCCGTCTGCCATCTCGAGATCGATGTAGTCCTGGATCATGGACCGACCCTACATGCCAGCTTTCCGAAGCTCCGAAAGACGGCGCTGGAGCCGAGTTGCGCTCACCTTGCCCACCACGCCGAGCTTGTGAGCGAACAACGACACCCTCAGCTCTTCGATGGCCCAGGCAAGATCCTCGAGATCTGGTGTCATCCCGTTTCGCTGAACGAGTTCGGCAAAGGCTGACTCGACGGCACGAACGTCGCCCTGATGGTCACGATCCCGACGAGGGTTCTCGACCGCCGCGGCAAGACGAACCGGGATGGCTCGGAGGTATCGAGCAATGTCGCCGAGCCTCTCTAGCCCGACACCGCTCACCACCTCCGCGTACACCAGCCGACTCAGATGGCTGCGTTCGTCTGCGACTGCCGCCGCGATTGCTGCCGTGGAGTCGTGACGGTCCAGCGCGTCCGCAGCCTCGGCAGCGGCCCGAGCGATTTCGATCCCGCCCTCGGCTGCGAGGGTCAGGGTGTCGTCGAGGCCGTCGCGCGTGTGGCGTAACAGCACGTCGAAGTCGTCCTCGTTCCAGACAGGAGCTCCCCCTGTCTGCATGAGTCGATCAAACGATGCGCTGACGATGTCGTCGTACCACCCGGCTTTTGATTGCACCGTGCTGGCAGCGATCGTCAGCTTGTCACTGTTGGAGAGCTTGCGATCCAGCAGGCGGAGTGGTCCGCCGATCTGGAGGCGAAGCAGCCGACGGGTGCCTGCCCACATCGCTTCGTCCTGCTCTGCCTCGTTGGGCATCAGGCGAACGGCGACCGTGTCGCCGTGATCGACAAGAGCCGGAAACGCTCGAACGGTGTTCGTCGACGTGTTCTCGGCCACTTCCGTGGGGAGGGCGCCGATCGTCCACGCCGTGAGCCCGTCGGTGATCAGCTCTGATTCAGCCGTCTGCAGCGAGCTGCGCAACTGCTGATCGAGCCGATGACGCAGCGTGTCGACGCTCTTGCCCGCTCCGATCATCGTGCCGTCGGCATCGACAACGCGAATGGTGGGACGCAGATGCTTGGGGAGCGAGGTGACATCAATGTCGGCATCCGCAATCTCGAGGCCAGACATGCGCCGGACTTCGCGGGCCACCGTTGGCCCCAACGGCTCAACCGAGGTGTCGACGCGTTCAGCAATCCGAGCCCCGAGCGCCTCAACGCTTCCCGCAATCGGGAGCAGCTCGCGACGAACGGCCTTTGGCAGGCCGCGCAAGAGATGGTCATAGATCTCGGGGCGAAAGCCCGGCACGTTCCACGCCAGGAGATCGGGATCGAGCTGATTCAGAACGTCGATCGGCACATCGATGATCGCGCCGTCGACCGGACTGGCCGGATCGAACTCGTAGGAGATGTGCACGGCAACCGAGCCGAACTGGAAGTCAACCGGGAAGGCCTCATCGTCGACAGCGAGGGCCGATCGATCAACGAGGTCATCAACCGACAACTGGAGCAGATGAGAAGCGTCGCCTGACGCCTTCTTCCACCACTTGTTGAAGTGGCCGACCGAGGTCACGTCGTTACCAACGCGTTCGTCGAAGAACTCGAAGATCCGCTTCCGTTCGTCGACGAGATCACGGGTCCGGGCTCGGGCCTCCATCTCGCCCACCTCGGCGAGCACCGCCCGATTCTCGGCGAAGAACCGAAGATGGCGGAGGCCCTCAGGCGCTTCGTCGTCGCCGGTGACCGGATCGACCAACGCATGGTGAATGAACAGCTCGCGAGCCAGATCCCGATCGACCCGACGCAGATTGATGGTGCGGCCCTCCACGATCGGCAAACCGAACAACGTGGCCCGTTCGATCGTTGTTGCCGTTGCTCTCGCCGAATCCCACACCGCAGCGTCATAGCGATAGGTCGCGAGATGTTCGGCCAGCTCTTCAATCCAGCGAGGTTCGATTGGCGCCACGACTCGGGCCCAAAGCCGATTGGTCTCGACCAACTCTGCGGCCATGACCCACGATGAGCTGGTTCGGCGAACCACCGAACCCGGAGCGATGGCAAAGGCCGAACCCCGCGCACCGAGAAACTCAACGGGAGCGGGTCGGCCCCGGCTCGGCTTTGCGACCGGCGGCTTCTTGTCGGTCTGCTTCTTCTCGGTCTGCTTCTGTCCGATCTGCGACAGCAGACCGCTCAGCAGGGCTTGGTGGATGCGGTCGGCCGTCTCTTTGTCGACGGGTTCCCACTCTTGTTTCGCTCGCCCCGGTTTCGCCGGCTTGGAAGACAGGCTGCGTCGCAACTGCCGCTCGACATCTTGCCACTCGCGGATGCGGTTGACATTGAGGAACTGGGCTCGACACTGCTTCCGAAACTGATTGCCCGAGAGGCGATCTCGCATGGCGCGGAGGTGATGCCACAAGTTGAGCAGGGTCAGAAAGTCTGAGCGAGGGTCGACAAACACCTGGTGGGCCTCGGCTGCGGCCTCCCGTTTGTCCGGCGGCCGATCACGTGGGTCTTGGATCGACAATGCCGCGGCAATCACGACGATCTCCTGGCCACAATCGAGATGCTCGCCCTCCAACACCATCCGACCCAGCCGCGGATCAACCGGCATGCGGCTCAAGCGTCGACCCAGGGGAGTGAGCCACTTCTTCGAGCCGGCGGAGTGCTCGGGATCAACGGCATCGAGTTCTTCGAGGAGCGCGGTGCCGTCGGCGATGCTGCGATGGTCGGGCGGGTCGAGGAAGGGGAACGACTCGACGGCCCCGAGACCAAGACTCGCCATTTGCAGGATCACACCCGCCAAGTTGGTGCGCTGAATTTCTGGTTCGGTGAACTCGGGTCGTCCCAAGTAGTCGTCCTCGGCGTACAACCGAATACATACCCCGGGCGCAACACGACCACATCGCCCTGCCCGCTGGTTCGCAGAGGCTTGTGAGATGGGCTCGATGGGCAAACGCTGCACTTTGGTGCGTCGCGAGTAGCGCGAGATTCTGGCGGTACCGATGTCGACGACCGAGCGGATACCTGGCACCGTCAACGAGGTTTCGGCAACGTTGGTTGACACGACGATTCGTCTGCCACCCATCGAGCCCAGCGAGTGTGACGAGAAGATCTTCTGCTGTTCGGCCTGGGTCAGCCGGGCGTACAGCGGCACCAGCTCGGTATTGCGAAGGCTGAGTTTTCCGAGTTCATCGATCGTCTCGTGAATCTCTCGCTCGCCATTGGCGAAGACCAGAATGTCGCCCGACTCGGTCCTGATCAGCTCCTGCACAGCGACAGCGACACACTCTGGCGGGGTCTCTGGGCCATCTGGCTCAGGAGGCCGGTAGCGAATCTCGACGGGGAAGGTTCGTCCTGTGATCTCGATGACGGGCGCATCATCGAAGTGGGCAGCGAAACGTTCGGTGTCGATTGTCGCCGAGGTAATGATGACCTTCAGATCTGGTCGACGGGGAAGCAACGACTTGAGATAGCCCAACAGAAAGTCGATGTTGAGCGACCGTTCGTGCGCCTCGTCGACAATGATGGCGTCATAGGCCGAGAGGGTCCGATCACGCTGCACCTCAGCGAGGAGCAGACCGTCCGTCACCAGTTTGATCGCTGTATCAGGGCCTACTCGGTCGTTGAATCGGACGGCATACCCCACCTGGTCGCCAACCTCTTCACCCAGCAGCGAAGCAATCCGGGTTGCTATCGACCGAGCGGCCAAGCGGCGAGGCTGGGTGTGCCCGATCAGCCCGCCACTTCCATCGGCCTTGCGCCCGATTCCCGCATCGCGGCAGATGAGTGGGAGCTTTGTGCTCTTTCCCGAGCCAGTCTCGCCAGCGACCACAACCACTTGGTTCGCCCGGATCAACTCGGCAATTTCAGACCATCGCTCGTCGATGGGTAGGCGATCGTTCGGGTCGTGAGTCGGATGACCTAACAGAATGCTTGTCATGCGGTCGGTCCTTGGCCTACATTTCCCGATGGAGAACGCACCCCGTCCGTGGTGGACACGGCGACACGTGTGCGTTGGTGATGGTATATCTGGCGGTAATAGTTCTTAACGTCGTGCTCGTCGCGATGTTCTTCACAGCGGTTCGGCTTCTGCGCGACCCGAGTCCGAAAGCCTTGGCTCGTCGCCAGGCTCGACTCGACAAGAAGCAAGCCAAGCGTGAGGCCAAGGCGGCGAAAGCCGGGATCACGCTTGAGGATCCAGTCGCAGCTGCTACGCCAGCCACGATGCCGGCCGCTGCGCCCGCCACGGCACCACCAGCGGCGCCTACAGCCGCAGTCGATCCGACACCCGAGACTCAGCCGATGTTGGCCAACACGATCGTCGTGCAACCAGCGTCACCAGCTCCGGCTCCCGAACCCGTCGAAGAGCCCAAGGTGACCACCACGCGTCGTTTCGTACCTGGCGGGCCACTGATGGAAGACGGATCGGTGCCCGACTTCTCGCTGTCGGTCTCCCACATGTTCGCTCGGGACAACGGCGTCAAGGCCTCCACCCGTCGGCGCTCGACGATCGATCCGATCAAGCTCTCGATCCAAGCCGGTGCTCGTCCGGTGACCCCCCTGCTCGAGCGAGTGGTGCAGGCCATGGTCGACATCGGCCTCGAGCCAGCACAAGCTCGACCCCTGGTGCATTCGTTCATGGATTCCGCTGGCCGATCGGCCCGAGTCCGACTCGGACACTCCACGGCACTCGGAGATCTCATCGAGATCGAGATCGAGCCTTCCCTGTCACCTGCAGCAATGGCATCGGTCATGCAGCTCCTCGCCGAGCTCGACTTTGATCCGACCGATGCACCATCGGTCGGCCGCTCGGCGAAGGGCTGATCCCACATGTGTGGAATTTCGGGCGTCTTCCACTATTCAAGAGGGCTGTCTGCCCTTGCTGGAGACCATGTCAGTCGAGACGTACTCGAGGCGATGGCCGCGAGCATGCCTCACCGCGGACCAGACGATTCAGTGTGCGAAGTGTTCGGCGCAGCTGGCTTTGCGTTCAGGCGCCTGTCGATCATCGACCTCGAGGGTGGGCGTCAGCCGATTCCCAACGAAGACGAGTCGATCTGGATCGAGGGCAACGGTGAGATCTACAACTACCGCGAGCTGCGAGCAGAGCTCGAGTCGCGTGGTCACCGATTCCGCACGCACTCCGACATCGAGACCATCGTGCATGGCTACGAAGAGTGGGGCCTCGGCGTTGTCGATCGGCTGAACGGCATCTTCGGGTTTGCCATCTTCGACAAGCGTCTCGGCCGTATTCTCCTGGCTCGCGATCACCTCGGCGTCAAGCCGCTCTATTGGTATGACGACGGCAAGCGCCTGCTCTGGGGTTCAGAGATGCGCACGATCCTGAGCGACACAACCGTGCCTCGCCAACTCGACGTCGACAGCCTGCGGTTGTTCCTGCACTTCGGCTACCTGCCCTCACCGCACACGCTGGTCAACAACATCAAGAAGCTGCGACCGGGACACCTACTGGTCGCCGATGAGAGCGGCATCGACATTCGTCGCTATTGGAACGACGTCCCAGAGACCCGGGCAGACGCCGATCTCGACCAGACAGCTCGCGACTACACCGATCTGTTTACCGAGGCCGTCGAGCGCCAGATGGTGAGCGACGTACCTGTCGGCTGTCTGCTGTCCGGCGGCGTCGACTCCGGCATGGTGCTCGCCGCGGCGTCGAAGTACTCAGACACCCCGATCAAGACCTTCACCGTCGGTTTCGAGGGTGCCTACGACTACGACGAGGCGGCCGCTGCAGCTGAAACCGCCGCCCTCTTTGGCGCCGAGCATCACCCGATCACGCTCGACTTCAACGACTTCGACGGCATCTTTCGGGAGACCATCGACTACCTCGAAGAACCCGTCCTCTCGCAGAGCACCTTTGCGTATCAACGAATGACGCAGATCGTTCGTGAGCACGTGAAGGTCGTGGTGACCGGTCAGGGAGCAGACGAACCCTGGGCCGGCTATGACCGCTACCTCGGCGAAAAGTACAGCCAACACGCTCGCTGGCTGTTCGGCTCAACCATTGCCGAAACCCTCGGCGAGGGCGTGCCCGCTCTTGCCCGGTTCCGACGTGGCACCAGTGCGCTTGGCATCAAGGATCCGGTGAAGCGGTTTGCCGCGATCCACCAGGTGTTCAGCCCCACCGACGTCGACCAGCTTGCCGGCCCTGAGCTTCGGGCGTCCGGAGCACGAGCAGAGGACCTGATCGAATATTGGCAAGGACCTGTCTCACACCTCGACGAGCTCAACCAGCTGCTCTACGTCGACACCCGACTGTCGCTGCCTGACGATTTGCTCTTCTACGGCGACAAGCTCTCGATGTCGAACTCGGTCGAGGCCCGGGTGCCGATTCTCGATCGTGAACTCGTCGACTTCATCGAGCGGTTGCCGTCGTCGTTCAAACTCCGCCGGGGCAACGGCAAGCACGTTCACAAGATGGCAGCCAACGCACTGCTGCCCGCCGAAATCGTCAACCGCAAGAAGTTCGGGTTCGCCACGCCGGTCGATGAGTGGTTTGCCCAGGACCTTGGTGACACGTTTGAGCGAGTCGTACTGGGCGACTCCTCTTTGTGCGCCGCTCACCTCGACCGCAACGCCATGTTGAGCCTGCTCAACGAACATCGGAGTGGTCGACGCAACCACCGCCGTCATCTCACTGCATTGCTCAGCCTCGAGCTCGCAGCCGAGAACCTCTTCTCGAGTGAGGGCTCGAGTTCCCCTACTGCATTGACCACCTCACTCAATCGATTGTCAGCCTGAAAACCATGAAGACGAATTCCAAGCCACACGCACTCCTCGTTGTCGAAAACGAGACCGTTCCTCACGATCGCCGAGTCTGGAACCAGGCCCGCGCCGCACGCGACAACGGGTACGACGTCACCGTGATCTGCCCGGAACGCCCAAAGCGTCCGGCTCCACGGTTCGAGGTGCTCGATGGCATCGAGATCCACCGTTTCAAGATGCCCTTTGGGGGGCCTCGCAAGATCGACTTCCTGCTCGAGTACGGATGGGCTCTGCTCAACTGCTTCTTCTTGGCTGCCAAGGTGTGGCGCAAGAAGCCGTTCGATCTGATTCACGTCGCTAACCCGCCAGACCTCTTCTTCCCGCTCCAGTGGGTGTTTGGCCGCAAAGGTGCTGCGTTTGTGTTCGATCAGCACGATCTCGGACCCGAGACCTACCAGTCGAAATTCGACGAACCGAAAATGACGGCGATGGCCAAGCTGCTGCTCAAGGTCGAAGCGCTCAGCTACAAGGCCTCAGATGCGGTCCTGGTCACCAACGAGTCGTACCGCGAACGTGCGCTCGGTCGGGGCAAGATGGACGAAGACGATGTCTTTGTCGTCCGCAACAGCCCGGATCTCGAGCTGTTCACCCCTGGACCGGCTCGTCCGGAGCTCAAAGCCGGCTACGAACACATGGTGGTGTTCGTCGGCACGATGGGCCACCAAGACGGCGTTCATGTACTACTCGACACCGCGAAGTACGTGCGACATATGAAATCTCGCGACGATGTACTGTTTGTTCTCGTCGGTACTGGCGACACCTACGACGCCTTGTTGGAAAAGCACAAGGCATTGGGATTAGGCGAAGGCGTGCGGTTCACAGGGTTCATTTCAGACGAGGACATGATTGCGTACTTGTCGACCGCTGACATCGGTGCAGCTCCAGACGACGACAACCCCCTCAACAACATCTCAACGATGATCAAGACCATGGACTACATGGCCATGGGGCTTCCGGTCGTCTCCTTTGACCTTGTGGAATCGCGTTACTCGGCCGCTACGGCGGCGGTGTACGCCGAGGCCCACAGCGCCGAAGCCTTTGGCGACGAGATCATCGCCCTCTGCGATGATCCAGAGCGTCGGGCTCGCATGGCCCGCGCCGGTCAAGAGCGCATCAGCGGACCACTGTCGTGGGCCCAGTCCGAAAAGCAACTCATCGCTGCGTACAACCGGGCTCGCGCCAACTGCGAAACGTCTCGTTGATGCCGTCTCGTTCTGTCCGTCTGTTTGCTGGAGTCTTGGCTTTTGTCCTTGTGCTCTCCGCTTGCTCGTCGCTTGGTTCATCAAGCGACGACGACGCCAACGCGTCTGCAGACGACCGCGGATCGAACGGTACGTTGACCAGCGGAGATCCGAGCACAGGCAACAACGACAGCGACAGCACTACCGCTGACGGCGGCGCCATCGCCACTCCCGACGATGGACCGGGTGATGGTCCAATTCCCCTCGACGACTTCGACAATCTGCCATCGGTCGACTGGACCGCCATTCGCCCGGTGGTGCTTTCCGCCGACCAGGCTGGCAACACATTGTCGGTTACTGACTTCGGCGCCTCACCAAACGACGGCCAACCCGACGACGAAGCGTTCCAGGCTGCGCTCGACAACGCTGGACGAAACGGCACCGTCATGGTGCCGAGCGGCACCTACAACTTGACCACCACCATTCGTATTCCGTCTCGCACTCACCTGCGCGGCGAAGGCGCCGGAACAGAGCTTCGCTTCGATCTCGGCAGCGAAGGCGACCTCATCTCGATTGCCGGACAGCCGGCAAGCGGATGGGTGCAACTCGCCAACTCGGCAACGGCAGGCGCCAAGAGCGTCACGCTTTCTGGACCGCTCGAAGTCGAGATAGCCCAAGGCGACATCATCGAACTCGAACACGACAACGTCGAAGCGATGTACACCCAGGCCGAATGGGACGTCGATTGGGCCGATGGCTCCGTTGGTGAACTCGCCGAGGTGGTGTCCTATGACGGAACGACGATTCAGATCGATCACCCGCTGCTCAGCTCATTCGAACTCGATCGAGGGGCGCGAGTTCGCGTCATCGACGCATCACGCTTTGCTGGTGTCTCCAACCTCAAAGTTCATCGTGACGGCACTGGTTACGGGGCCTCGATTCGCCTGACGCATGCCGCCGACGTGTGGGTCGATGGCGTTGAGTCAGTGATGACCACCAAGGCCCACATCGAGGCTGATGTCGTCTACCGATGCCAGGTTCGCAACAACCTGCTCCACGGGGCACACGATTACGGCGATGGCGGTCGGGCCTACGGCGTGAGCGTCCAGCGGCACACCACCGGTTGTTTGGTCGAGAACAACACCCTCTATGACCATCGCCACGCTCTCATCATCCAGTTGGGCGCCAGTGGCAACATTTTCGCCTACAACCACGCTCGTGGTTCGGCCGGCTACATCGATCGTCAGCCTCGAGCCGACATCTCGCTGCACGGGCATTGGCCTCAAGCAAATCTCTTTGAAGGCAACGTGGTCGACCGCGTCGTCTTCGCCGACTGGTGGGGCCCATCTGGCCCGGCCAACACACTGCATCGCAACTGCGTGCTCGACTCCGTGATCGTGGCCGATGCATCAAACGACCAGTACCTCATTGGCAACATCATTGGCAACGAGGGACTCATCATCGACGAGGGGATCTCGGGCACGACCGAGATCGCCAATCGAATCCAAGGAACACCAGTGTCTGTGGCGGCTTCGCCACCCTCGCTCTATCGGAGCGAGGCACCAGGATTCTTGGCTGACTCGGAGTGGCCAGTGGTCGCTCCCGAGGCAGGCAATGGCTCTGATCGGGAAGCGGCTTGCCGCATTCCGGCCGGGGAACGATCTCCGTTGGGATACGACTGATTCCAGGTTGGTGGAATCGGTCGGGCAGCTGCGGACGCATCTTTCTTACCCATAAGTAGACAACAGAAATGGACGGCGCCGAGCGCCGGGGATGGTTATGAACAAAGGGCGGAAGACGAATGGCCCGACGCTACGCGTCGGGGTTATTGGCTGCGGATACTGGGGCTCGAAGCACGTTCGCGTGCTCTCTTCGATCCCCGGAGTCGAGGTTTCTCTCATCGATCGCGATCAGCGTCGGCGCGAGGAGCTCGAGGCGGCATATCCGATCGATCAGTCAGTGAGCGAGCTCGACGACGTCATTGGCGACCTCGATGCCGCAGTGATTGCAACGCCACCGTCGGGTCATTACCCGCTGGCGAAGGCCTGCCTCGGCGCTGGTGTTCACACCATGGTCGAAAAGCCGCTGAC
Organism: uncultured Acidimicrobiales bacterium; assembly: GCA_937976305.1. GTDB lineage: Bacteria > Actinomycetota > Acidimicrobiia > Acidimicrobiales > SZUA-35 > CALEWY01. The sequence continues at coordinate 61,644 of CALJSB010000025.1, read as the reverse complement.
AACGAACGTCGCTGACGCTCGCGAGCTCATCGCGATGGCCGAAGCGGATGGTCTCGTCCTCATGGTCGGGCACACCTTCGAGTTCAACCCAGCTGTGTGGGCGCTTGCTGAAGCGATCCGCAAGCCCGAGTTCGGTCGAGTTCGCTACGTCGACTCATCTCGCCTGAATCTCGGCCTCTACCAGCCTGACGTCGACGTGTTGTGGGACCTTGCGCCGCACGACATCTCGATTCTCAACCACGTGCTCGGCTCTCGACCCACCTCGGTGAGCAGCTGGCCGATGAACCTGATGTCCGACAAGGCCGACGTTGCCTACCTCGGACTTCGCTACGACGACATCGACGTAGGCGCCTGCATCCACGTGAGCTGGCTCGACCCGATGAAGGTCCGCAAGACGACCGTCATCGGCGAGAACGCGATGGCTGTGTACGACGACGTGAATGCTGAAGAGCGACTGCGCATCTACAACAAGGGCGTTGAGCCGCTCGAGCATCCTGCTCAGGGCGCCAGCGTTCCGCTGACCTATCGCAACGGCGACATCATCTCGCCCTTCATCGACTTCAAGGAGCCCCTCGGTCTCGAGCTCGGCCACTTCGTCGAGTGCATCCGCACCGGCGAGAAGCCAACGGTCGACGGCCACAGCGGCCTCGAGGTCGTCAGCGTGCTCTGTGCCGCTGAGCGGGCCATCGAAACCGGTGGCTGGGTCACCGTCGACTACGGCGATGACGCCGTCATTGATCTTCGCGGCCCAGCCAAGCTGGCTCAGGCGAGCGATCGTCTGGTGCACATCGATGTTGCTGCCGAGGATCAGTCACGGGTGCTCGGAGACATCTCCAATGCGCTTTCGACGGCCGGTTTCATGTCATCAACCCTCGAACCGAACTGCTCGACCTTCGAGAATCCTGACGGAGAGCGTGTCGCGCTGTATCTCGATGGTGCCTCGATCGGTCAACTTCCCGCTTCGGCTGGGGCCCGCCGCTCCGCCGTTGCCTCGCTCACATCCGGCCTGCAAGGCGACGGTGCAGCCGTCGTCGCTGGGTTCCTCCGTGAGTCTGGCTACGAGTCAGCTGTTGACACCGAGGGTGGCCTTCTGTTGGCCGCCGACGGACTGCCGACGGTCCGACTCACCTCAGTTCAGAATCGCCAACTCGTGAAGGAGACCCCCCATGGCGCTTGATCTCGAAACCCCCATCCGATTCCTCGATCTCGTGGCAACCCACGAAGAGGTTCGAGCCGAGCTCGACGCCATCTGGGACACCACCGTCTCGACGGCCGGCTTCGTCGGCGGCGCCGAAGTTGCTGCTTTCGAAGAAGAGTTTGCGGCCTACAGCGGCGCAGCTCGCTGTATCGGCGTCGCGAACGGCACCGATGCCCTCGAGCTGATTCTCGAAGCTGCGGGCTTTGGCCCTGGCGACGAGATCATCGTCCCGGCCAACACCTTCATCGCAACGGCAGAAGCCGTCGTCCGAGTCGGGGCAACCCCGGTGTTTGCTGACGTCGATCCCGACACGATGCTGATCACCGGCGACCACATCCGGGCTGCCGCCACACCAAAGACGGTCGCTGTGATGGCGGTGCACCTCTACGGACAAATGGTTGATGCCGACGACGTCGGCAAGGCCTGTGACGATCTCGGTCTCGCATTCGTTGAGGACTCAGCCCAAGCTCACGGCGCCACCTGGAACGGCGCTACCGCCGGTTCGGTTGGCCTTGCTGCCGGCTTCAGCTTCTACCCAGGCAAGAACCTGGGTGCGCTCGGCGACGGGGGAGCGGTCGTGACCAACGATGCAGCCCTTGCCGACAAGATCTGGCAGATCTCGAACCACGGGCGCTCGGTGTCATCGCGCTACGAGCACGATGTCGTCGGTCGCAACTCCCGTCTTGACGGCCTCCAGGGTGCGACACTACGCATCAAGCTGCGTCGCCTCAACGACTGGAATGCTCGACGCCGAGCAGTTGCCGACTGGTACCGCCAGTACCTGCCGGCATCCCTCGTACCCCTCACCATTCGTGAAGAGGCTGAGTCTGTCCATCACCTCGGCATTGTGCGTTGCGTTGGCATGACCCGCGACGAGGCATCAGCGAAGCTCGATGCCGCCGGGATTGGCTGGGGCATTCACTATCCGATTCCCTGCCATCTTCAGAAGCCCTTCGGTGGTTCTACTGGCGAGTTCGAGGTATCGGAGCGTCTGGCCGGCGAGATCATCTCGCTGCCAATGCACCCACACCTTTCAGAAGCCGACGTCGAGCGGGTCGCCAAGACCCTCACCGACTGATGCTCAAGTCGGCCGAGCCGATCGAGCGAGAGCTCTTCGGACCACCACCTGGACCCGTACCGGTTCGGGTGGTGGTGGCCGTGTTCTTGTTGGCCTTCGTGATGATCGGCATCACGGCACAAGCTGCGGCGTTTGCGGAGTCGCTCAAGACGGAGAAGTGGCAGGGCGTTGCCGTTGTCCAAAACCGTCAAGAGCTGCTCTTCACCGAAACCGTCGCGGTGACCCTGGCCAGCCCAACGGTGTGGCAACCCGTCGCTCAGCGGTTCGAGCTCGACTTCGAAGAGTTCGAGAAGTTCTATGAGGCGAAGGCTGTTGACGGCACACAGGCCGTTTCTGTGTCATTCATCCACACCGATCCTGAGGTTGCTCAGAGCGTGGTGCGTGATGTCGTCGACAACTACCTGGCCCAGTTTGAAACACCGGACGACGAACCACAGTTCGGCGTGCTCGAGACCTATCTCGATGCCCTCCGACTCGTCGAGGCCGACCTTGTTGAGCTCCTCGCCAATCGCGACTTGCTCAGCCGCAACGAGCAGATCGATCGCCAGAACGAACTGGTATCGGTTCGCCAACAGATCACCAACGTATTGCTGCGAATGGACGAGCAGGGGATCGACACCCTGAATCGTCAAGATTCGGTCCCCAGGATCGTGACGCAGCCCTTTGTCGAGAACGAACCGGTCGAACCCGAGCCCGTCAAAATGGCAGTATTCGGGGGAGCGGCAGGCGGCATGCTCGCTGCGTTCATGGCCTTCATCATCTTCTACAAGCGGGCGGAGCCCGCGGAATTGGCGGAACGTCGATGACACTCCTTCCAAACCAAGAGCGAGAGTTGCAAACAGAACGGCGCCAGCCGATCCGACAGCGAGACAACCTCGAGTTGATCAAGAGCCCGGATCCGATCGTCGAACCAGAGCCGATCGCCTTCGAACCGATGGGAAGTGCACCAGCACGATTGGCAAAGCGTGTGATCGACATCGTGGTCGCCGTTGCCGTGTTGATCGTGACGTTGCCGGTGACGCTCCTTGTTGCACTTGCCATCAAGGCAACCTCACGTGGCCCGGTGTTCTTCGTACAGAGCCGAGTGGGCAAGAACGAGTCGGCCTTCGATCTGCTGAAGTTCCGCACCATGCGGACTGACGCCAGCGACGCCGAGCATCGTGCCTACCAGGAGCGTTTGCTTGCTGGCGACGTCGAAGCGGGTACCAACGACGGCATCTACAAGCTGCAAGATCCCAGAGTGACCAAGGTTGGCTCAGTCCTTCGCCGCTTCAGCATCGACGAGCTGCCGCAGCTCATCAACGTGATCAAGGGTGAAATGTCGCTTGTTGGTCCTCGACCAGCGCTGCAGTGGGAAGTCGATCTCTTCAGTGCAAAGCATCGCCAACGCTCCCGTGCTGTCCCCGGTTGTAGCGGCCTGTGGCAGGTCTCGGGACGAAACCTGCTGTCGAGCCTCGAGATGCTCGACCTCGATGTCGAGTACGTCGAGAACTTCACCTTGTGGAGCGATCTTTCGATCTTGTTTCGGACGCCGAAGGCCGTTCTGAGGGGTGACGGTGCCCGCTGAGTGGCCGCTGGTCGAGAACGACGCTCCCGTGCGACTCGAGGTCGATGACGGCGTGACCACGTTGCGTGCATCCAGTGATCCACGCTGGAGTCACCTCGTTGCGGACTCTCGCAGCGCGCTCTTCGTCGATCCGCGTTGGTACCGCGTCTTGGAGCAGACCTACGGCCTCGAAATCAACGCTCGAACGTGCCACAACAACACCCTCGCCTACAGCGATATTGACGACCCGCGCGGCCGGCGCATCGTCAGCCTGCCGTTCTGCGACTTCGTCGACACGTCGATTGCTCCGGACGCGTGGCCAACCTTGGTCGAACCGCTGGTGGCGACGGGGGCGTGCGTCATACTCGAGACCGGACCAGACCACCCTGCAGAGAACGATCCGCGCTTCACCTCGGTGGTCGATGGTGTCTCGATGACCGTGGCCCTTGATGCCCCGCTTGAAAAGTTGTTCGAGGGCTTCGCCACACTGACGCGGCGCCAGATCCGAAAGTCGAACAAGCGTGGCATCGAGTTTGTTGCCACCCAGGATCCGACCGCGTTGCGCCGCTTTCATGAACTGCACGTCGGCGTCCGCAAGTACCGCCATGGTTTGCTGGCCCAGCCGTTCGAAATGTTCGAATCGATCGCCAACAACTTCGGCAACGATTGGACTCTCATTGCTGGTTTTGTCGACGGCGAGATGATCGGCGGCTGCTTGCTGATTCGCACCGACTCGACCTGGCACTACAAGTTCAGCGTCTCACACCCGGACTTTCGGTCCTTTGGGGTGAGTCATGGTGCTGTCTATGGCGCCCTCGCGCACTGCGTCGACACCAACGCAACTACATTTGATTTCGGGCGAAGTGATCTCGCTCATGGCGGTTTGGTTGACTTTAAGCGACGATTTGGGGCAGCGATGTTGCCACTGACGCGCCATGTCACCTCACCCTTGGCTCCGAACACCTTCAGCGACGAACTTCAACAACTCACGAAGATCATGACCGACCCAAACGTTCCAGACTCCCTGAGCGCCCAAGCCGGTTCTGTTCTCTATCGGTACTTCGCATGACCCCCACATTCCAAGATCTACGAGGCAAGAAGTAATGACCACCAACAGCAACATCGATGACGGCGTCACGCTCGACTACCACGTCGAGCGATTCGAAGCTGCTCCGCTTTCACTCGGCGAAGGAGCCCGCCTTCGATCGGGCACAATTCTCTACGCAGGCTCTCGCATCGGTGCCAGCTTTCAGACCGGCCACAACGTGATTGTGCGCGAAGAGTGCGACATCGCAGACGACGTCGCCATCTGGAGCAACACCGTGATCGACTACGGCGTCAAGATCGGCCGCGACGTCAAGATTCACACCAACTGCTACATCGCCCAGCACACCATCATCGAAGACGGTGCGTTCTTGGCTCCCGGTGTTTCGATCGCCAACGACCTGTATCCCGGAAGTGATCGCTCGGCTGAGCTCATGACGGGCCCTGTCATCGGTGCCGGTGCCCAGGTTGGGGTCGGCGTCACGATCTTGCCCTACGTCAAGATCGGTGCCGGAGCCATGATCGGCTCAGGCTCGGTCGTCACCCGAGATATCCCCGCCGGCATGGTTGCCATCGGCAACCCGGCCCGACCAACCAAACCCGTCAGCGAACTCAAGCCGATCGACGACCGAATCGAACCCGACGAAGTACGGCGCGTTGATCTCGACACGGAGACACTCTCATGACCGCAACACTCGAGCGTCCGTCAGAACAGTCCGGTGAGCCCACCGGCTTCACCCACCTTTCGGCCTTCAACGGTCGGCCCTCACCCCGAGCGCTGGTCGGGCTCGTTGTCCTCACGATCTGCCTCGCCGCGTTTGGCGCCCAAGCCGGTTTCTTCCTGGAGAGCCTCCGCGCTGATGTGTGGCAGGCTCGCACCGAGGTCGAGTACCGGGGGAATTCCTGGACAGAGACACAGAGCACCATTGTCGACTCCAACACCTTGTTGGCACCGATCGCGGAGCGTTACGGCATTCCCATCAAGCAGTTCAACGAGGACCTCGAAGCCGGGGTTGTTCCCGGCTCCCAGACCGTGCGGTTCGACTACTTCGACAACGACGCTGACCTTGCGCTCAACGTTGTGACTGATCTGCAAGCTGACTATCTCGCTGCGGTGACCGAACGAGCAAGCGAAGAGGCAATGGTGACGCTCCAGAGTGAGCTCGTCACATTCAACGAAGCGCTCACGGTGGCCCAGGACGAACTGAGCAACCTGCGGAATGACGGCGGCATTGGCCTCTCTGTCGAACAGCAGGACAAGCAGTCTGAGATCGCGACCATCCGCACCCGGATTCTCGAACTCGAGCGCATGATTCTCGACGCGGAGCTCGACGAGCTCAACAACACTCGGATTCCACGAGTGACCGCTGAGCCGTTTGTGTTCGACGAGCCTTTCACACCACGCCCAAGGCGGATGGCCGTTGTTGGCTTCATCCTGGGTGCGGCGATCGGCCTCGGTTACTTGATCTGGCGCTGGTGGCTCACCGCAGTCTCCGAAGCGTACTGATCGGAACTTTTTGAGCTCCGAGTCCACCATGGAGAGCGGAACGGTCGACGAGACCGTCACCGAAGACCGGATGGTCGAGAACTCTGCTTCGGTTGCGAAGTGGACGCTCGTGTCACGCGTCACCGGCTTTGCCCGGGTGCTGCTGATCGGCGCTGTTCTCGGCCCGTCCTACTTCGGCAATCTCTTTCAGATCGCCAATCAGCTGCCCTGGATTCTCTTCGAGCTCACGGTGGGAGTGCTCCTCGGGGCCATTCTGATTCCCCGCCTCATGCCCCACATCGACAGCGGCGACCACCAATCGGTCGAGCGAGTTGCAAACGGCGCCCTCGGCGTCGTCATCGTGGCGTTCGGGTTCGTTGCCGGACTCGTGATGCTGACAGCACCGTTTGTTGGCTCGCTCTTCGGCGCTGGCGTGCCCGATGGGGCCGAACGGGCCGACTTCGTGCGGGCCGCCCTGCCACTGATCCTGCTTACCGCACCTCAGCTTGTGGGCTACGGCATCGCCGCCGTTGGCCAAGCGGTGCAACAAGCCCTCGGCCAGTTCGCGCTTCCGGCCGCAGCTTCGATCCTCGAGAACATCTCGGTCATCGTCGCCCTCGGCATCTACGCCTCTTGGCTGGGAACCGGCACTGATCTCGCAGATGTCGGCCTCCGCCATCTGCTTCTTCTGGGTGGTGGCTCGTCACTCGGTGTCTTCCTGCACGCCGTCATCCAATGGTGGGGGGTGCGCCGGCTGGGCGTTCGCTTGCGGCCGACCGCCGGGTGGCGAGACCCAGAGGTCCGGGCCATGGTCAGCACCGCGTTGCCATCATCTGGCACCGCGTTGTTGAACGGCGCCCGCTTTCTGGTCTTGATGCTTGCTGCCAACACCGTGGCTGGCGGCGTTGTTGCCCTGCAACTCGCCCTCAACGTCTTCAGCCTGCCTGTGGCTCTCGGCGCCAAGCCGGTCGCCTACGCCATTTTGCCCCGGCTCTCGACGTTGTGGAAACGATCAGACCAGTCCGGCTTCTCAGACGAATACGCCCGGGGCCTCAGCCTGGCGGCTCTCGTGGCGATTCCGAGCGCTGCGGCCTGTGCCGCACTTGGCTGGTTTGGTGCACCTATCGTGGCCGTCGGCGAGATGGGCACCGACCGGGGTCGTGAGCTCATTGCCCTCGCGATCGCTGGCGTCGCCGGAGCGATCATCGGCGAGACGATGCATCAGATCGCCATCTCTGCTTCCTACGCCCGCCACGATGCTCGGGGTCCGCTGCAGGCCTACGCGCTACGCCTGGTGATCCTCGTTGTTGGCGCCGGGTTGGCCGTTGCGTTCACGACGGGACCATGGATTGTGTTCTTCACCACGCTGGCGCTCACGGCGTCCGATGTGATCTCGGGTATCTACCACCACATCCGAGTCGTCAACCCGCTGCCGGTTGGCGCCTACCGTCTCACACGATCAGTGATCTACACCGCGGGTGCTGCCGCCCTCGCCTTCGGCATTGCCGGCGGAGCGGCTGCAGTTGTTGCTCCGCTTAGCGACGCCCGCCTGCCCCGCCTCGGAGCGGGTGCACTGCTCGGGCTGCTCGCCTTGGCGGTCTATGCAGCGCTGCGTTCAAAGCCCGACGATGAGCTCAAGACATTCATCGCTGGGTTCCGAAGCAAGGAGGTTGCCGGTGTCTGACACTGCGATTCGTCTTCACCGTGAGAAGCTCGACGAGATTCACACCGGCGACGTCAACATGCGTACCGCAGACGACGTCGAGACGCTGGTCGACAACATCTTCGACTTCATTCAGGTGCCGAGCCGCGAGAACTACCTGCGCTACGGCTTGATTGGCTTTGCTCTCACCATTCTCTGCGGTTTCATTGTTGCCTTTGGTGGCGGATCGGTCGGAGTTGCCGCCATCGCGTTGGTCGGGCTCATCGTTCTGGTCTGGATCCACCCGCCGATTGCCGGCTACATCATGATCGGCACCGCTCCGCTCATCGTCGGTTTCAGCCGCGACCAGGTCCTGCCTCGTCTCCGCCCAAACGAAGCGCTTCTTATGGTGCTGATCGCCGTTCTGGCAGCTCGTTGGATGATCGTGTCTCGAGAGATCAAGTTCCGCCTGCATCGCATCGACTTCGTGATGCTTGGCATCGTCGGGAGCGGCTTCTTCCTGTCGCTCATCACGCAGGTGATTCGACTGCGCCCTCTGTCAGTCGACGACATTCTGTACGCACTGGTGTTCGTCAAACTCGGCCTGCTGTACGCCATGATTCGCAGCACGATCAAGACACCGGCGCAGGTCCGGGTGGCTCTCGGCTGCTCGCTGCTCTTTGCAAGCGGCCTCGGCATCCTCGGCTTGATGGACTCGCTCAACATTTTGGCGACAGCCGACCGTCTCAACCGCTTCTTCCCGAACGACGGCTTCATCGTCGACGACGGGCGCGGCGCTGCATCGGTTGGCAATCCCATCGGCTTTGGCGTGTATCAGGCCATCAATGCCCTGATTGCGATTGCGATGCTGCTCGGAAACGAACGACCCAGGAAGCTGATCGGCTTTGCCGCAATTTGCACCAGCCTCGGCGTCGTCGGGTCGGGACAGATCGGCCCAACGATTTCGTTCATCGTCGGTGTCATCGCACTTGCGCTCGTGACCCGTTCTGTTGGGCGACTCTTCAGACTGTCACTTCCACTGCTGGTCATCGCCATCATCATCACGGCACCGCTCATCCAGCGTCGTGTCGCCGGTTTCGACGGCCACGCCATTCCCAGTGCGGTACGCGAATCGATCAACAACCAACCGACGTGGACCCAAGGCGAATCGTTGTTCGAGGCCAACCCGGGGTCGAGTTGGGATGTGCGGCTCTACAACCTCGAAATGTTCTTCATGCCGAGCTTCCGTGACGCGAACAACGTGGTCTGGGGTGTCACACCACAGGCCCGCGTCGCTTCGCCACGTGAAGGCGAGGAGTTCATCTGGATCGAGTCGGGCCATATGTGGCTGATTTGGTCCGGTGGCATCCCGCTGTTTGTGGCGTGGTTCGCATTCATCGGAGTTGGCATGCACACAGCCCGCCGGGTGATGCGGTCTCGAGCCGGACCGGTCGGTATGGCCGCCGCTGCTGCCTTTGGAGCTCTCGCGGTGGTCAACGTTGCACAGACGTTTGACCCTCACATGACGCTTCGAGGCACAGCCGACATTCTGTACCCGCTGATCGCGTTGATGATGGTGGGGTATGTCGATCATCAACAGGCGTGGCGTGGAGCTCGCCTTGGGATGCTCAAGCAAGCCGAGCAAACAGGCACTTGAGGTAGGCGCCTTCCGGAAAGCCAACCGGATGGTCGACGTCATGTCCCGTCAACTCATCGTCGAGTATCGCTCTCGCCGCTAAACGAATCTCAGCAAGCACGCCATCTACGAAGTCGTCTGCGCTGACGCGCGCCGTACACGACGCCTGCACGAGCCATCCTCCGGGAGCCACGAGCGGTACCGCAAGCTCGGTGAGCCTGCGATACGCCTTCCGGGCTCCCGCAACGTCCTTTGCTGAGGTGGCGAACGACGGCGGGTCAACAACCACGACGCCAAACGATCGGCCAGCAGCGTTGAGTTGCTCGAGCTCGGCGAACGCGTCGTTCACCGAGGTGGTCAACGACCCTTTTGCATCGAGCAGGCCTGCGTGGCGTCTCACGGCTTCGATTGCATGCGGACTGCGGTCGACCGCATGCACCGACCGAGCCCCCTTGGCGAGAGCCGCCACCGTGAACCCACCGGTGCAACTGAACATGTCGAGCACGTCGTGGCCCGCAGAGAGTTCGCCAACTCGCCGTCGATTGGCTCGCTGGTCGAGGAAGTAGCCAGTCTTCTGTCCCTGCACGACATCAGCAGTGAGCGCGAGACCGTTCTCGCGAAAGTCGGTGACTGCAGCAGGCGCTGCACCAGCCAAGATGTCGCCGTCGCTCAATGAGCCAGCACCGAATGCGAGGACACTGACGGTGCGGGACAGGCGCAGCACGATGGTGTCGACGTCGCGAAGGGCAACGGCCTCGGACAGCAACGGATCCAAGTGGGGGAGCCATGCACCGGCGTCGAGCTTCACCACCAGCGTCCGGTCGTAGCAGTCGAGGACAAGTCCTGGCAGTTGATCGTTCTCGCCGCTCACCCATCGCCAGCCGGTGTGTTGGCCATCCGCCAACAGCGGTTGACGTCGCTCCAAGGCAGTGGCAAGGCGGTCGCGCCAGAATGCGCCGTCGATCGTCAACGGCGACCCCTGATGCAGGATCCGAAGACGAATCGGCGAGTCGGGGTCATAGAGGCCGATGGCCACAAACCGTCGGTTCTTGTCGAAGACCACCCCGAGGTCCCCGCTCGATAGGTCGCTCGGCCTGGTGCCGGATGGAGGCTTGAGATCGGTGATGGATCCGTCATACACCCACGGATGACCGCCTCTGACATGGCGTAGAGCGTCTGGCGTGAGCCGGACGGCAACGCGACGCCCGGGCTCAGAGCCCTGGGTGATCTTGCTCAAGGATTCGGACACGGCGGTCGATGAAAGTGCGATGCGGTCCAGTTTCGCAGATGTTGACCATCTGCTTCGTCGTTCGGGTTTTGGCGGCCATGCGTCAGAGATTCAGGCGCTCACGGCCTATGAGTGGTCAGAGGTCGTCGACCGAGTGCTCGACACCAGCGGAGCGCCAGACAGCTACGCCGGGTATCCGGACATGTCCGACGCCCTTCCGAACTGGGATCGCCACGTTGCGAGCATCGCATTCTGGATGAACTCGTGTGCCACGACACCCACGCCGATCGTCGAGAAGATGGCGTTGTTCTGGCACGGGATCCTGTGTTCGTCGTATGCCAAGGTGCACGACCCGGCCGTCATGCTCGACCAGATGCAGATCTTTCGCATCCACGGGCTGGGCAACTGGGGCAACCTCCTGCACCGCATCTCGCTGCACCCGGCGATGTTGTTGTACCTCGACAACGATCGCAACGTTGTCGGCAGCCCGAACGAGAACTTCGCTCGTGAGCTCATGGAGCTCTTCACGCTCGGTGTCGGCAACTACAGCGAGCGGGACGTCACCGAATCGGCTCGGGCCTGGACCGGCTACGGCGTCAACGACGACAAGAACGCCTACGTGTTTCACCCCGAAGATCACGACGGTGGCCAGAAGACCTTCATGGGCGTCACGAGGAACTGGACAGGCCCGGACATCCTCAGCCACATCCTCAACGGTCCGACCCGAACCACTGCGGCCCGGTATCTGGCCAGGCGCATGTGGTCGTTCTTCGCTTATCCCGACCCCAGCGATGCGCTCGTGCAGGACCTGGCTGCCACGTTCCTTTCTGCCAACTTCGAGGTTCGCGAGCTTCTGCGGGCGATTTTCACCCGTCCCGAGTTCCGCTCCGATCAAGCAAGGCAGGGACTCGTGCGCAGCCCGATCGAGTTTGCGGTCGCCGGCATGCGCAGCACCGGGCTGAGCGCCGAAGAGGTGCACCCCGAGTGGTTCCTGCCAGAGATGGGTCAGATCCCGTTCCGGCCGCCAAACGTCGCCGGCTGGAAGCAAAACGAATACTGGATCTCGCCGTCGTCGGCGTGGGCCCGTCATTCCTATGCCGGATACGTGCGTTGGATTGCTCGCAAGGCCGGCCATCTCAGCAACACCCGAGATCTCACCGAACAACAGGCGCTCGAGCAGGCACTCCAGCTATTCCGCATCTACAACGCATCGGCCACCACCCGTCGTCGTCTCCTCGACTACATCCAAGCCGAACGAAGCCAAGGCGGTGGGTGGAACGAACAGGCGGGTCTGCTGCTGCTCACCCAACTGACACCGGAGTTTCAGCTCGCATGACACTCACTTCAGATCCCAGCACCCAAGAGATGCGCGCTGCGCTTTCGTCGCCCGCGCCCACGGATCGTCGTAGCCTCAGCCGCCGCGGCTTCCTCCAGGCATCGGCATTGCTCTCCGGTGCAGCCATGATGCCGTTGTGGCTTGCCGACGAAGCCGAAGCCGTGCAGCCGCTCGGAGCCAAAGACGGCATTCTCGTGCTCATCACGATGGATGGCGGCTGCGACGGACTGTCGCTCGTCGCTCCGATCATCGATGGCTACTACTACGACGTACGGGGCGGTCTTGCCGTGCCGGCAGCGTCGTCGTTGCAACTCGATGGAGCCCACGGCCTCAATCCGCGCCTCCCGTTGGTGAAGCAGATGTGGGACACGGGGCAGGTCGCCGTCATCGAAGGCGTCGGAGACCCTCAGGGCGACCTGAGCCACTTCAACATGATGGCCCGCCTCCAGACAGCCAAGGCCAACAACGGAGCACAGACATCGGGTTGGCTGGGCCGATACCTCGATGGTCTTCCGGGCGGTGGCGATCCGTTCCACGGCATCGCCTTTGGACACACGGTGCCACTTGTTGGCCAGGGCCAGCGTTACCAGACAACAGCGATTCCTTCTGATGGCAATGGCCTGTTGGTTCGCAGCGAACTCAACTCGGCCGAACAACGCCAACTCGATGCCTGGGCCAGTTTCGGTGCCGGGTCGAGCGGTCTCGGATCGCTCGGCGACTCGCTTGGACAGAGCGGGCTCGATGCCATTGATCTCGCCGTGAACCTGAAGCCTCGCTACGACGACGGCTTGCCTGAAGAGGATGGTCTTGCCCGCGAGCTCGCACTGGCGGCCCGTCTCATCAACGCGAACCTCGGCGTTCGAGTCTTCACCCTCAACTTCGGCGACTTCGATGGTCACGCCAACCACAACTCGCTGCACAACAACGGCTTTGACGAACTCAACGCCGGCCTGCAGGTGTTCTTCGACACGTTGTCTGCCGAGTGGGCTGATCAAACCTTGGTCCTCACCTCGACCGAGTTCGGTCGCCGGTTCAAGGCCAACAACTCCGGCGGCACCGATCACGGGGCGGCCGCAACGTATCTGGCCATCGGATCCCAAGTGAACGGCGGCTTCTACGGACAGGCTCCTTCGCTCACCAACCTTGACGCAAACCGCAACCTCGCTCCGACCGTCGACTACCGAGCGGTGTACGGATCAGTTCTTGACCAATGGCTTGATGCAGACGCCGGCGAGGTGCTCGGAGCCAACTACGAGAATCTGGGATTCGTGGCCAAGCCGGCCACGAAGGCATCACCGACGCCACCATCAATCGCCACCGGACTCGCGGCCCGAGACCAAGTCTTCCGTCTCTATCAGGCGTACTTCCGACGCAGCCCCGACGCGGCTGGCCTCGAGTACTGGGTCGGTCAGCGAGCCCAAGGGGTCTCGATCGACGCCGTCAGCCAGGCCTTTGCCGGATCGGCGGAGTTTGCCGAGATCTACGGAAGCGTCGACAACCAAGGCTTTGTCGATCTCGTCTACCAGAACGTCCTCGGACGGCTCGGAGACCCGCAGGGTCGGGCCTTCTGGGTGGGCCAGCTCAACGAAGGCATGGAGCGAGGCCGCGTGATGATCGGCTTCTCGGATTCGCCAGAATTCCGCAGCCAGATCGGCCCCGTCATTGTCGAGTGGGACAGAACCGGTCCCATCGCCCGCCTCTATCAGGCGTACTTCCGCCGACTGCCAGACACCGCCGGCCTCAACTACTGGACCGGTACCGGCCTACCCCTCGCTGAGATCAGTCAAGCCTTCTCGGAGTCTTCAGAATTCAAGACGGTGTACGGGCCGCTCTCGAACCGGGAGTTCGTCGAGCTCGTGTACACGAACGTCATGGGCCGGGTCGCCGACCAGCGTGGCGTCAACTTCTGGACAGGCGAGCTCGACAAGGGCGCCAACCGTGGCAGCATCATGGTTGGCTTCAGTGAGTCGTCTGAGTTTGTGGCGCGGTTTAAACAAATTGCGGGCTGACAGGCCAAGATCGATGGATGGCCAACTGGGAGAACGAGCTCGCTGAGCTCCGCGAGCGCGAGGCGCTGGCTGAGCGCATGGGCGGCGAAGACAAGGTCGAGCGCCAGCACTTCTACGGCAAGCTCACCATTCGAGAACGCATCGACTTGATGGCCGACCCCGACTCGTTCCACGAGATCGGCAAGACCGCTGGGGTCGCCACCTACGACGACGAGGGCAAGCTCATCGACCTCGTGCCGTCGAACTTTGTGTTTGGCACCGCACGCATCGGGGGCCGGCCCGTCATGCTGTCGGGCGACGACTTCACGGTCCGTGGAGGCAGCGCGGATGCGAGCATTGCAGGCAAGCGGATCAGTTCCGAGTCGCTTGCAGCCGAGCTTCGTCTGCCCCACGTCCGTCTCGTCGACGGCATGGGTGGGGGCGGGTCGGTCAAGACCATCGAGATGGCAGGCCGGAGCTACATACCTGAGCTCCGGGGGTGGGAAACCATCGTCGACCACCTCACGATCGCTCCGTCGGTCTCGTTGGCGCTGGGATCCGTCGCCGGCATCGGGGCCGCTCGCATTGCGACCTCGCACTACTCGCTCATCGTCCGGGGAACAGCCCAGATGATGATTGCCGGGCCGGCACTCGTGTCACAGGCCGCCCTTGGCGATGTCGAGAAGGAGGAGCTCGGCCACGCAGACATCCACACGTCCAACGGCGCCATCGACGATGTCGTCGATTCCGAAGCCGAGGCGTTCGACCGAGTCGAAGAGTTCTTGTCGTACCTGCCGACCAACGTCGATGAGTTGGCGCCGCGGATCCTCACCGGGGATGATCCGAACCGCAGCGAAGAATCTCTCCTTTCCACCGTGCCTCGTGAGCCCCGACAGGCCTACGACATGCGCGGCATCCTCGAGGCCGTTGTCGACACAGGGTCGTTCTTCGAGATCGGCAAGGGCTGGGGCGAATCGATCATCACCGGCCTGGCTCGGCTCGACGGGTACCCCGTGGCCGTGTTCGCCGAGGATCCTCGTATCTACGGCGGTGGGTGGACGGCCGACGCCTGCCGGAAGCTCATCCGCCTCTGTGATCTCGCATCGACCTTCCACCTTCCGCTGGTGCATTTCGAGGACTGTCCGGGGTTCGTCATCGGCAAACAGTCCGAGGAAGAGGCCACCATTCGTTACGGCTCGACGGCAATGGCCGCTCTTGGTCAGGCAACGGTGCCGTTTGCCTGTGTGGTGGTCCGTAAAGCGTTCGGCGTGGCCGGCGCAGCCAATCGCAAGCCCGGGGCCACCAGCTTCCGCTACGCGTGGCCTTCCGGCGACTGGGGTTCGCTCCCGATCGAGGGTGGGATCGAGGTGGCCTACAAGGCTGACCTTGCCGCAGCCGACGACCCCGAGCAATTGCTCGACGACATCACCGAGCGCCTCAACCGGGTGCGATCGCCCCATCGCTCGGCGGAGTTCTTCGAGATCGAGGAGATCATCGATCCTCGAGACACCCGACGTCTGCTGTGCGAGTGGGCGGGCCTTGTCCAGCACTCGATCAGTCTCGAGCCAGCTCGATTCGGCTACCGCCCCTGACCATTGCCATGAGCCGCGCTCGCAAGGCCAGACAGGTGAACAACTGGCTGACCATCACGATGACCGGCACGATCGCGACTGGCGTCATCTCGTGGGCCGTCGGCACCGAATGGTCCCGACTGGTCACCCTCGCCCACGGCTTGTTGGGCGTCATGGTGCTCGTGTTGACGCCAAAGAAGATCGGGGGTTCCGTTTCGACTGGGCTCCGCAGGGGTCGTTGGTCGCGCTGGATCTCGATTTTGCTCGGCGTCTTGGTGTTGCTCGCCATCGGATTCGGCTTCGTGCATTCGAGTGGCGTGTGGACGGGCGTTGGCGTCGGAAGTCCGTTGTGGATCCACCAGCTCCTCGCTTTCGCCGCGGTCCCGCTGCTGTTGTGGCACCTGGTGGCTCGTGAGTCCCGACCTCGCCGAGTCGATCTCGACCGTCGAATGTTGTTGCAGGGAGGCACGGCGGGAGCCATTGCCGCTGCCGCAGTCGGCAGCATCGAGACGGGGCTGAACGTTCTCGGCGCAAAGGGAGCGGATCGACGATTCACCGGATCGTTCGAGGTGGGGTCGGGAGACCCGTCCCGACTACCTGCCGTCTATTGGATCAACGATCGGCCGCCCGACATCGCCATCGACGACTGGCCCCTGCGCATCAATGGGCAGCCCACGGCACTTGCTGATCTGTCCTCGGCGGTGCAAACGGTGGAGGCCGTTCTCGATTGCACCGGTGGCTGGTGGAGCCGCCAGGAGTGGCAGGTCGTGTCGTTGAGTGATGTTCTTGCCGCGGCAGGATCGGCTGCGATCACCCCGACGACGCGGAGCATCAAGGTCACCTCAGCGACCGGCTATTCGGTCCGCTTCCCGCTGCGCGACGCCGACAACGTCTTCGTGGCCGTCGGCTATGGCGGAGAACCGCTCCGACGAGTGCACGGTGCCCCAATCCGCATTGTTGCCCCCGGCCGACGGGGACCGTGGTGGGTCAAATGGGTGACGGAGATTGAACTCTCGGAACGTCGATGGTGGCTGCAGTCACCGTTTCCGACGACGTGAGGCCTTGCCCCAGAGAGTTCCAACTTGGCATCTGCCCGGTGACGGCGTCGTGGTGTTCGAGCCACTGCGCCATCCACGACGGATCGGTGAGTGACGCCGGGTGGTGACTCGGCAACAACGAAACCGCCATCAATGGCATCACCTCGAAGATGAAGCTGAACGACCACCTGATGAGGTTGGCGTGGGCTCTGGGTGAGAAGAACTTGCCCTGGGCGGCCAACAACGACCACGTGCCAATGAAGGCAAAGAGGGCCAGAAGGACCGCAGCTGTGACAAGCCCACCGAGGTGACGAATGGTGCGGAATCGCACACCCGAGCTGTGGGCTCGGAAGACGTCGAAGGCGACGGTCTTGTGTTCGATTTCTTCGGCGAGGTGCCAGAGAAAGAGCGTCGACGCAACGGGTTCAGCGTCCTCAAAGAGTGCGTGGAGGCGTTCGTCTGTCCAGCGCGCACCGGCGTAGGCGACCGTCTCGAATCCGGCCGCGAAGGCGAGGCGAAAGACGAGGGATCGGCGCTGGAGCCGTCGAAAGGTCCAGCCCATGGCCTGATCGAGACGAGAGATTCCTGGGTGAGCGTCTTCGATGAGATCGTTGAGGGCCCGGTGCTGGCGGTGGTGCTCCAGCTCTTGGCGAGCGTAGATCCGAGCCTCACGTGCGAGTTCTGCGTGGCCGGGCCCGAGCTGATCAGCAGCAGCGCGGACGCTCTTGGCCACGAGGGGCTCGGCGTGGGGCATCATCATCGACACGGCGTTCGCAGCAGCCGCCAACTCGGGGAGGCGAGGGTGCCACGCCGGGGTGAAGTCTTCGGGATACTCGAAGCTGAGGCGGCGGTGTTCCACCTCATTCCATCGGCACCTCTCAGCAAAAAGTCAAGGGCCGGCAAGGGAGCGCGAACGCAGGGCATCAATATCGATGTAGCAGCCCTGCAGATGCCGTCCCTCGGATGCGTCGAAGCCCCGTCGGGCGTGCAGGACCCGTCGATTGTCGAAGATCAGGGCTTCGCCGGCCTGCAGCATCAATTCGATGGCACCTTGCTCGAGCAGCTCGGTGAAGGCCAGAACTGCCTCAGCCATTGCCGCCGACAGGGGAGTGTGCAAGCTCCGATTGTTCAGCGCTACTGACCGGAGTGCGCCGTCTGGTCCAACGTCGAAGATCGGACGGGTGGCTCTCAGATCAACGCCGTCGTCACCGTCGAAGCGAAACTCAACGGGCGTCGACGCCAACAACGAGTACGCCTCGGGATACACCTTCGAGAGTTCGTCTGCGGCCGACCAAGCATCGGCGAGGCGGGTTGCCCCACCTTCGGCCGCAGGTACGAGGCAGTGCAGAATCTGCACCGTTGGCGTCGGATCTCGGTAGGGGTTGTCGGTGTGGAGGGGGAGCGCGAGGGGCGAATAGGCGAGGTTGGTTGGTGCTGGCTCACTCAACACGTCGAACAGATCGCCATAGTTCGTTTCGCGTACGAATCCGAGCGATCGGGCGAAATCGAGCACGGTGCCGGGAGCGGTGCCGAGCCCGTCAACCAACGAGACGCCCATCGTCACCACATCGTTGCTCACCGAGTCGACGTCGTTTGCGTCACGACGTCTGCCACCCAGGTCGAAGTCGGCATTCCAATGGCTGATCGGTGCCGTCTCCGCCGGGTGTTCGGGCTTTCGAATCTCACAGCGGTGCTGTTCAGTTCCCCGCACGAGGTCAACGACCTTGGATTCACTGGTAATGCGCTGTCCAAGGACCTGCCATCCGGTTCGGTCAGCAGCCGTGATGAGGCGCTGCCCCGACGTGGCGTCGCGACACAGCTCACAACAACAACTGTCGCGAGCCTGCGCTGGGTCGATCGGACCGGCAGCGAGGCTGGCCGCGATGAGCTCGCGGTAGCTCTCGAGCGGTGCGACGGTGAGCCCGGCAGCGGCGGGGTCGGCCAACTTGGCCTCGTCGTCTGCCCGCCGAAGCTCAACGGCTCGAGACGCGTGGGGGTTGGCGTCGAAGTCGTTGCATTCGTCGACGGTCAGCGGACCGCCCTGTTGCTCGAGCGTGATCACCGACGCTTCGCTCAGCGCAGCGAGATAGCCGGGGTCAGCAACGACCATGCGACGCTTTGCCTCAACGTGGAGTCGAATAGGTTCGACGATGGTCTCGGGCAGCCACGGGCCAAGGAAGCGGGCGGCGATGGCAGCGTGATCGGGATCGCCGTAGGTGCCGGCGTCACCGATCGGGTGGCCGAGATCATGCAGTAGGGCGGCCACGACGAGATCGTCGTCGAGATCTGCAGATCGAGCGACGGCCGCAGCTTGGAGTGCGTGTTCGAGCATCGTCACGTCTTCGCCGTAGCTGAACGATTCGGTGCTCGCAACGAGATCGAGCAACATGTCGACCGCCGGGCGCTCTGAGCCGAGCAGTGAGCTGCCCTGCCACCCATCGTGGGCGTCGAGTCCGGCGAGAGCGGCCGCGGTCGGTGCTACGTCGAGCGTGGATGCTGCGGGCCACCAAGAACCGGGAGCGATCGACGGGGCCCGCCCAGCGACAAAGACCTCGAGCACGTCACGCGTCGCGTCGCCGTGGTTGGTGCCAACGCCACCGTGATCCGTGGTGACGAGAATCGAAACATCTGAACCAACCGAGCCGAGGATGCGACCGAGGACAGCATCGACAGAGCTCAGCGTTGCCAGGTACTGATCGCTGCCCCAACCGTGGTCGTGACCGGCGAGATCAGGTGCGATGAGATAGGCGAAGGCCACATCGGGCGGGTCGTGTCGGTACATGACCGCAACATGGTCGGCGACCCGATCGTCGTCGCTTGGGTCGTACCCGCTGTCGAGTGCGACGCGTTCGGCGCAAGCCTCGGGCTCGATCAGCGAGTCGATCTGCACCCAGCTCGTGATCGCTGCGGTCCGGAGCCGGGCGCTTCGGGCCATACCGAGGAACGATGGCGTGTCGCAGACGAAGGGCGTGTTCGCGTTGTCCTCCAACCCATGACTACTCGGGTCGATGCCACGCAACATCGAAGCATGGACCGGCCGGGTCCACGGTGGTTCGACTGTTTGAGCCGAAAAACAGGCCGCCCCGCCACGGGCGAAAGCACACAAGGCCGGCATTCGCTCGGGCGTCACGAACCTGGGTGCCACACCATCGATCGAGATCACCAGTACTGGATTTCCAGTCATCGCCGCTGAGAGTAGTTCTTTGGCGTTGGGGCCATGGGGTACGCTCGTGACATGGGTCTCACGTCGTTCAAGTCATTCGAAGAGTCAACCAAAGAGGATTGGCAGAAGATCGTCCCTCAACTCGCCCACACCCAATCGTTGGTGGCCGACAAAGTCATCGAGCAGCTGGAGTATCTCCGCGCCGATCACGGTGGCTTCCCGGTCGATCGGCTCGAACACAGCTTGCAGACAGCGACTCGGGCCGAGAAGGATGGCCGCGACCTCGAATACGTCATGTGTGCACTACTGCACGACATTGGCGACAACTTCGCGCCCTACAACCACCCCGATATCGCTGCGGCCATGCTCAAGACCCACGTTTCTGAGGCGAATCACTGGATGGTGCAGCACCACGGCATCTTCCAGGGCTACTACTTCTGGGATTACATCGGGATGGACAGCAATGCCCGCGAGGCCTACCGCGACTCGCCCTACTTCGAATACACCGAAGAGTTCTGCGCCAAGTACGACCAGACCGCCTTTGACGCTGATTACAAGAGCAATCCGCTCGAGCACTACGCCCCGCTGATCAAAGAGTTCTTCGCTCCGAAGAAGTAGCCAGTCGAGCGCTACACCACGCCCAGCCCTCGGAGCACAAGGCGCAGGGCCAACAGCGTCAGCACCGTTTTGAAGACCCGATCAAGCGATAGCTCGGGAATGCGACCCAAGAGCCGCGTGCCGACCCAGCTTCCAACGATCACACCACCGGCCCCGGTGGCGATCACGTCGACATGCTCGACGAGCGAAAATTCGTCGACGATGCTGAACGAAATGATCTTCGCGACGTGCGCAAACACCTGGCTCGCGGCTGCGGTGGCAACGAACGCTTTGTGGCTCACCGTCACCGCCTTCAAGAACGGGGATGTGAACGGGCCGCTGGCACCGACGGTCGAGTTGAGAAACCCCGAGAGGGCGCCGACGGGGTAGAGGGCTCGTTCGGTCAGCTGTTCTGAGCCTCGCCACTTGAGCAGGCTCGGCCGCCACACCAACACCAAGATGAAACAGCCGAGCACCACCCGAGTGGCGTTTTCGGGTATCGACGTCGCCACCGCAACGCCAAGGAAACTTGCCGGCAGCATGAGCAGCGCCGTGCGCCACACGACCGACCATGCGATCTGTTGGCGAAGAAGCACGGCTCGCGAAGAGTTCGAGAAGAACTGGATGCCACCTTGGATCGGGATGGCAACAACCGGCGGAAAGAACTGGGCGATCACGGCGAGCAGGATGATGCCGCCTCCCAAGCCGGCGACGGCGCTCAGCACGGCCGTCAACACGGCGGCAATGCCTATGACGACGAGCTCCACACCCTAAGCATACATGTACAATACAAGTGGTGAGGACACACTTCAGTTCGTCCGATTGCTGCCGATGAGGGATACGATGTGAATCGGCGCACACCCCGGTGTGCGATTGTCGGTAAGCGTGGCATCGCATGAGATGCGAACAGCTCGCACGCCGGCGTCGGCGGCCACTTCCCCCTCGGTCTTGGCTGCGCATGTTCTTGGCTCGACTGCTGTTGTGCCCGCGGTACCTCCCGTGAACCCAAACCTGAGGCTCTTCCTTCATGGCATTGGCGCCCATCGCCCCTCCACAACCACGAGATCGGCCCGATCTCGACCCTGCGATCCAAGCTCATCTCGATGAGGTGGCATCGTCGGAAGAACTCGCGCTGTTGCAGTCCAACAAGTCGCAGTGGATCGAGACCCTCTATCGCCTGCTCGATGATGCAGACGCCGCGATCGACGATGCCTCCCGCTCACTCAAGGGCGCAGAGCGATCCCTTGTCGTTGCCGACCTCGAAGCTGAGGCCACTCGTATCGACGACGTTCTGACTGAACTGGTCGGGCCGGCGCCGACCAAGCCCGACCAGCCAGCGAAACCGGCTGGTAAGAGTCAGGCTCGGGCAGAGGTCGGCACGACTCAGTTGCAGCTGTCGTGGCTTCCGGGGCGTGTCATTGCCTTTGCCGGCGGCCACAACGCTGCCACCGCAGATGCCGACGATGTACTGAAACGTCTGGTGGCCGCCGGAGCAAACGCCGAAGACTGGGAGTCGTTCCAGGCCGTCAAGTTGCCGAGCGGTGGCTCGGCACCATCGCTGGTCGCACCCATCGAAAGCGTGGCCGGCTGGCTGATCACGCTCAGCGGGACGACCACATCTGAGTTCGCCAAGGGCACAGCCGACACCGACGATGCAGCAGATGATGCCGCAGACGACGACGGTGAGAACGATGACAGCGCCGAGGACACCGCAGACGACACTGCAGACGACACTGCCGACGACACTGCAGAAGACGCTGAGAGCGAGCAGAGCGATACCGATCAATCGATCGATGAGTTGCTCGGCGACACCGGCGTGTCGGTTCGATGGATGGGCCTCGCTGCGTCGCTTTCGGTTCGGCTCGTGGCGCAGGGTCGTATGGTGCCCCAACTTCGCAAGAGCCGAAAGTCCCCAACTGACTCCGGTCGCTCCGATGGCGCTGCCTTCTGCGTCCGTTGGGAACCCGCCCTGATCGACCAAAGCGAGCTGGTCGGTCTGTCGTCGTCGCTTCCCCACGCCGTGACGGCCCTCGGCCATCGCCAGGACGCTCGCTCGGCAACGATCAACATCGTCGGCGACATCATCAACGCCATCGCTACGTCGGCCGCCGAACGGCTCGAGACACCGGCCGCATCGCCGACCCCGAAGAACAAGACCGAGATTGCTGAAGCCGTCATCGCCAACCTCGACGGCGAACCGTTCTCGGCTCCCAACCGCACCGGCAACGAGGTCGTGCGTCGGCTCGAACAATGGGCCAAGCCGGTCAGCGGACCACTGAAGTATTCGCTGATCGCAACCCTCGACCCACCCGACGAGTCCGATGCTTGGTACCTGAAGGTCCTTGCTCCGACTGCCGAGGGTGGGGTTGAGCCGGTTGAAGCCGGGCTCGTCACCGCATCAAACAGTCGACGCAAGGAGATCCGCGACCAGCTCACACGGCTCGAGAGGCTCTATCCGCCGCTGCTGCGCCCAGGGGCGCAGCGTCGCGGTGAAGTTGTCCTCAGCCAGGACGAAGCATGGCAGCTGATGAGCGTGCAGGGCCGGGTATTGCGGGCTGCCGGATTCGACATTCGGGTGCCATCTCTCTCCACCAAGAAGGCGACGCCCTCGCTCCGCCTGACCTCCGAAGCCGACGAATCCGTTGTCGGCGCCCAGCAGTTGGCCAATGTCCGGTGGTCGGCGGTGTTCGACGATGTCGAACTCACCGCAGACGAAATCGCCGAACTGGCATCGCAGGCTCGACCGCTGGTGCAATCGAACGGCAAATGGATCGAACTCGATCGGGTCGATCTCGTGCAGGCAGCAGAGGCACTGGCTGAGCGAGCTGATCAGACCAAACTGAGCGGAGCAGACATGCTCCGCCATGCCCTCGGACTCGAGGGTTCACCTCTTGCCGGAGGCATCGCGATCTCCGGCAGCGGTTGGGCCGCTGACCTCCTCCGGGGCGCCCGCGACATTCCCGAAGATCTGCCCCTCACACCCGAGGGATTCAACGGCGAACTCCGCAGCTATCAAGCCAATGCCCTCGCATGGTTGGGCTTCCTCGACGGTGCGGGCCTCGGTGGATGTCTCGCCCTCGACATGGGCCTCGGCAAGACGCCGACCATGCTGGCCCACATCGGCCTCACCAAGGACACCGGCCCAACTCTGGTCATCGCTCCTCCCGCCGTCGTTGGCAACTGGGCCGCCGAGGCCAAGCGGTTCGTCAGCGGTGTCCGAGTCACGGTGCACCACGGTGCCAATCGCGCCGAGGCCATCGACATCCCCAAGATGGTCGGTCGAAGTGATCTTGTGATCACGACCTACGGCACGGCAGTGCGCGATGTTGACGATCTCTCGAAGATCGAGTGGGGCAAGGTCGTGCTCGATGAGGCCCAAGCGATCAAGAATCCGGCGAGCGACACCGCCCAGCAGCTCAGGCGATTTGATGCTCGGTCACGCGTCGCCCTCACCGGGACGCCCATCGAAAACGGGCTCGGCGATCTCTGGGCCATTCTCGACTGGGCAAACCCCGGCCTCGTCGGGAATCGCAGCTCGTTCATCTCGCAGCTCTCAGCAACCAACAGCGACCGCACCGCAGCGGCTGAGAGTGCGCTGATGGCGCTCAACGGCATCTTGGTGTTCCGTCGCACGAAGCTCGAGCCCGCCATCGCAGCTGAGCTCCCAGATCGGATCGACGAGCTCGATCACTGCGCCATGACGGCCGAGCAGATTGGCCTCTATCAGGCCGTGCTCGACAAGCTGGTGGTGGAAAGCACCGAGGGTGACGACACGCCACGCCAGAAGGGCGCTGTGCTCGCGGCCATCACGGCGCTCAAGCAGATCTGCAACCACCCCGTGAACTACCGCGATGACGACAACGGTCTCGATGGTCGCTCTGGCAAGCTGGCTCGTGTCAACGAGATCGTTGACACCGTGTTCGGGGCCAACGAGAAGGTGCTCATCTTCACCCACTTTGCTTCGTGGGGCGAGAAGCTGGCCGGCTATCTCAGCGAGCGAACCGGCAAGAAGATCGCCTGCTACCACGGCGGGCTGGCCCGAGGCGCCCGAGACCGCATGGTCGATGAATTCCAGGAGGCAAAGGGAGCCGGAGCGTTGGTGCTCTCGCTCAAGGCCGGCGGTACTGGACTCAACCTGACCGCAGCCAACCACGTGGTGCTGTATGACCGCTGGTGGAATCCAGCCGTCGAAGATCAAGCGCGCGATCGCGTGTGGAGAATCGGCCAGGAAAAGACCGTGGTCTGCCACCGCCTGGTGTGCCCGGGCACTGTCGATGAGCGGGTCGAAGAAGTTGTTGCCGGCAAGCGCCAGATCGCCGACCTTGTGCTGCCGAAGTCCAGTTCGGTGGAAGATCTCGATGCGTCGCAGATCCAAGCCGCGCTCGGCATCAACGCTGAAGCGCTGATTGCCGACGAGGAAGAGGTCCTGGCATGAACGACAACCGCAACCGGGGCAATCGGAACGGCCGCAGGAACAACGGAAACAACAACAATCGCTCACAGAAGCGATCCAACAAGAGGCGCCGGAAGAACAGCGCAAAGGCGGCGCAGGATTTCTGGGGCGACCCATCAAAGCTGCCAGCTGAAGAGTCGAAGGTCGGCGTCACCACTGACCCCGTTTCGATTCCCGAGTCGCTGGGGAAGCCACCGCTGACCGGGCAAGAGACCAACGCCCAGCACTACTTCGAAGCGGTCTACACCAGGGCCGTGATCATGGCCGGCGCATTGGCCGCAGACAGCGATCTTGTTGAGGACCCCGACGAGTAGCCACACTGGTGCTCGTGAACACATCGAGCACCCCTGACCGGCTGAACTTCGTCGACGCTGTCGCCGCCGTCTGCGCCCCCGACACCATGTTCGAAGTGGTCGAGGCCGACGTGCGAGGCGTCCCGATGAAGGTCTTTGCCGGCACCCCACCCTCAATCCGAGCGTTGTTCGAGCTTGCCTCGCTGCGAGGTGATGGTGAGTTTCTCGTCTACGAGGACGAGCGCTGGAGTATGGCCGATGTGCTCGGCCAGGCCGGACGCATCGGTTCCATGCTTGTGCATCAGCTCGGCGTACAGAAGGGCGACCGGGTGAGCCTTGCCATGCGCAACTATCCGGAATGGATCTCGAGCTTTGTCGCCATCACCTCCGTTGGCGCCGTCGCCGTGCCGCTCAATGCGTGGTGGCAGACCGATGAGTTGGTCTACGGCCTCGAAGACTCGGGATCTGTCGCCTGCATCATCGACGCCGAGCGCCTGGCCCGGCTGGGCGACGAGGTCGAGTCGATCGACTGCGCCTTCGTAGCCGTGCGGCATCCGGATCAACTGCCAGAAGGCGTTCAGGCACTCGATGCGCTGCTCGAGACATTGCCCGAAGACAAGACCACGATGCCTGAGGTCGAGATCGACCCCGACGACAACGTCACCATCCTCTATACGTCCGGGACCACCGGCCGACCCAAGGGGGCCGTTTCGACCCACCGGGCAGTGTTGTCTGCACTGATGTCGTTTGCCGGTCGAGCCGCGGTCGGCGGACTCACCGAGCCGCCGACTGAGGAGCAGGCTGCGGCTGCGACCGCTCCGGCGTTCATTCTGGCGGTGCCGCTGTTCCACGTCACCGGGCTTGTCCCGGTGATGCTCGGCACCTTCGTGAGCGGGGCTCGGTTGGTCATGATGTACAAGTGGGATCCCGAGCGAGCTCTCGAGCTGATCGAACGGGAACGCATCACCAACTTCGTCGGTGTTCCGACCATGAGTTTCGACCTGATCGAGTCGCCCAGCTTCGCTGAACGCGACACGACCTCGTTGGTGTCCGTCGGCGGCGGTGGCGCTCCCATGCCTCCGGAATTGGTGAAGCGCATCGACGAGGAGTTCGGCAACGGACGCCCAGGGCTCGGGTATGGCATGACCGAGACGAACGCCTACGGGCCACAGAACGCAGGAGACGACTTCGTCTCGCACCCTGACTCAACCGGCCGCTGCCTTCCGATTCTCGAGATGCGGGTGACCGACGCCGATGGCAATGTGCTCGAGCCCGGCGAGATGGGCGAGATCTGGTTCAAGGGCCCCAATCTGATCTCGGGTTACTGGAATCGCCCCGAGGCGACGGCCGAGACGATTGTTGAGGGCTGGCTGCGGTCAGGCGACTTGGGTCGCATCGACGAGGAGGGTTTCGTCTACGTGATGGATCGGGCCAAGGACATGGTGCTGCGAGGCGGCGAAAACGTGTACTGCGCGGAGGTCGAAGGAGCGATCTACGAGCACGACTCGGTGTACGAGGCTGCGGTGTACGGTCTGCCTCACGAGCGGTTGGGTGAAGAGGTGGCGGCCACGGTGATGGTGAAACCGGGGGAGTCCCTCACCGTCAGCGAGCTGCAGGAACAC
This sequence comes from uncultured Acidimicrobiales bacterium, assembly GCA_937976305.1. GTDB lineage: Bacteria > Actinomycetota > Acidimicrobiia > Acidimicrobiales > SZUA-35 > CALEWY01. The sequence goes on along the minus strand of CALJSB010000025.1, from coordinate 34,726 downwards.
GTCGCGGCCAAGTTGGCGAGCTTCAAGGTTCCATCGCGGATCGAGATCGTGACCGAACAGTTGCCGCGAAATGCATCGGGCAAGATCCTCAAGCGCCAGATTCGAGACGCTCTGTCGTAGCTACTAGCGTCCCCAACCATGTGGGACTTCGAAACTGACGCCGAATTTCAGAAGCAGCTCGACTGGGTCGACACGTTTGTACGTGAGGAGGTCGAACCGCTGCAGCATGTGTTCGGCAATCCCTACGACAAGTCAGATGAGCGGGCCATGGCGGTCATCCGACCGCTGCAACAAGAAGTGAAGGACCGCAAGCTCTGGGCCTGCCACCTCGGCCCTGATCTCGGCGGTCAGGGCTACGGACAGGTCAAGCTGGCGCTGTTGAACGAGCTGCTGGGCCGTGCGAGCTGGGCACCGTCGGTTTTCGGCTGCCAGGCCCCCGACTCTGGCAACGCAGAAATTTTGGCCCACTACGGCACCGAAGAGCAGAAGGCCAAGTATCTCCAGCCGCTGCTCGATGGTCAGATCTCGTCGTGCTACTCGATGACTGAACCCCACGCAGGCGCCGACCCGACCCTGTTCAAGACAACGGCGGTGAAAGACGGTGACGAGTGGGTCATCAACGGCTACAAGTGGTTCTCGTCGAACGCACGCTTCGCGTCATTTCTCATCTCGATGGTGGTCACGAATCCCGACGTGAGCGCGTATCAGGGAATGTCGATGTTCATCGTTCCCTCCGACACACCAGGTCTCAACATCATTCGGAACGTCGGCGTCGGCACCGAAGAGTTCGGCGAGGGCACCCACGCCTACATCCACTACGACAACGTTCGAGTACCCGCTGATCACCTCCTCGGTGACGAGGGCGGAGCGTTCGTGATCGCCCAGACTCGGCTCGGTGGTGGCCGCATCCACCATGCGATGCGCACCATCGCCCAGGTCAAGAAGGCCTTCGACATGATGTGTGAGCGAGCCGTGTCTCGCGATACTCGCACCGGTCCGCTGGCATCGCTGCAGATGACCCAAGAAAAGGTCGCTGACAGCTGGATTCAGATCGAGCAGTTCCGACTGCTCGTGCTCCGCACGGCGTGGCTGATCGACAAGCACAAGGACTACAAGATGGTGCGCAAGGACATCGCCGCGGTAAAGGCCGTGATGCCGACTGTGTACTACGACGTGGTGCAACGATCGATGCAGCTCCACGGTGCGCTCGGCATCTCGAACGAGATGCCGTTCTCGGGTCAGATGGTGAACGCCCAAGTCATGGCGATCGCCGATGGGCCTACCGAGGTCCACAAGATCACGCTGGCTCGTCAGCTCCTCAAGGGGTATTCGCCCCACAACGAACTGTTCCCGTCCGGTCACCTACCGACCGTGCGCGAGGCCGCCGTTGAGAAGTACGCCGCAGCCATCGAAGCCGTTGTTGGCAACGAGTGAGGCACACTAGAGCTCAATGAGCGCCTACAACCCCAAAACTCCCGGTCACCAAAAGCGGCTCGGGGAGCCGTGGCGGAGCTTCTCCCGCCGCGACAAGATCCTCTCACTGCTGGCCATTTTTGCGCTCTTCGTGATCATCAACGTTGCCTTCAGCGATATCACGAACAACTGGATCGCCAACAACGAAGAACAGAACCAGACGACAGAGAACTAGCTCAGAGTTCGCAGACAAGCACCGACTTGAGCTAGGCCAGGGGCCATGGCCTCGATTGATTTCGATCTTTTTGTCTACGCCACCATTGGTCGGCGCCACGAGTTGGAGGAAGGCCTTGCTGGCCTTCGGCCCGACCTCTATCAGCGCATGCTGGCCGAACTGGGCGACTGTGTCCGCTTCGCTGACGATGCTGGCTATGCCGGGTTTGGGCATCCAGAACACCACCTGCAGATCGAGGGCTTCGAGATCGCCAACGATCCGGGCTTGATGTCGATGTGGCTCGGGCAGCACCGCGAACGCATGCGCATCATCACGTGCGGCTTTGTGTCGACAACCCACAACCCGCTCCGGGTCGCAGAGAACATTGCGACTCTCGACCACATGCACCAGGGACGCTTTGGTGTCGGCCTCGTGCGGGGCTACCAGGCTCGATGGGTCGAGAACTTCAAGGTGAAACCCGAGCTCGGGCCAGTGGGGTTCTGGAACAAAAACTCCGAAGCCGATGATCTGAACCGCTCTCACTTCGAGGAGTACGTCGACATCGTCGTCACCGCTCTCACCAACGAGACGTTCAGCTACCAGGGAGAACACTGGCAGTTTCCGAATCTCGATCAGAACCCCCACCCGCACGGCGTGTACACCGACTACGGCGCTGGCGTCGATGCGGATATGACCGTCAACGAGGTGGGGATTGCCCCACGACCTCTGCAGCGACCCCATCCGCCGTTGTATTCGGGGTTCACCGGCTCGGCCCGCACTGCGGCGTTCTGGGGTCGATACGGCGGCAAGTCGATCGTGCTCGGCGGCGGGCCGGAGTTCCTCCAGTCGATTTGGAACGCGTATGACGAAACCGCTGCTCAGTATGGGCGCACCGTCGAACCCGGTGAGCAGGCGTGCTGGGGTGGCCTGATGATCTGCGCCGAAACCGATGCCGAGGCGAAAGAACAGCTCGAGGATATGGAGTGGTTCTGGAACAACTGGTCGATCCCGTTTGGTCTGCCAATGCCCAAGTTGCTCGTTGGCAGTCCCGACACGATCACCGCCGAGATCGAGGCCGCCCTCGACGCTGTTCCGATCAACGAGGCAATGTTGCTGATACCGCAAGGCATCCACTCGCCATCACAGATCAACGCCAGCCTCGAACTCTTTGCCGAGAAGGTCATGCCTCGCTTCAGCTAGAGCGGCGGCTCACTTCACGGCTCAGGTCGAGCGACGTCGACGACCAGATCGCTTCTTGGCGACAGCCCGGGTCGTTGCGGTTTCGAAGGTGACTTCGGGAACCGGCTCAGTTCCATCGAGGACGTCGCGCATGAACGCGAGATGTTCGGGAGTCGAGCCACAACATGCGCCGATGATCTTGACCCCGAGTTCCTTCGCTCGGTGGGCGTAAGCCGCCATCACCTCGGGCGTTCCCGAATAGTGGAGCTCCGTGCCATGCCATTCGGGGATGCCGGCATTGCCTTTGCTCACCACGATGAGCTCGGGGTTGACGGCGAGCATTTCGGTGATGGCCGCTTCGGTATCGGTGAGGTTGTTGCCGCAATTGGCACCCACCCCTTCGATCTCCAGTCTTGTCGCCAGCTCACCGGCTGAGGTACCGGTGACACCCATCATGGTGCGGCCAGCCGTATCAAAGCTCATGGTGGCGATGACGGGCAGATCACAGGCCCGGCGAGCTCCGGTGACGGCGGCCTCGAGCTCTTCGAGCGAGCTCATCGTTTCGATCCAGATGATGTCGGCACCACCGGCAGCAAGCCCGCCGGCCTGCTCCTCGAAGGCTGCGGCACAGGCCATTGGCGACATCGTGCCCATCGGTTCGAGCAACTCGCCGGTGGGGCCCATGGAACCTGCAACCAAGACGTCTCTGTCGAACTCAGCTGCGACATCTTGGCCGATTTCGGCCGCTGCCTTGTTGAGCTCGTGCACGCGGTCGTCGGCCTTGTGGAGGGCCAGTCGATAATGGGTACCGCCGAAGGAGTTCGTCAGAAAGATGTCGGATCCGGCTTCGACGTAGGCCCGGTGCACCGACTTCACTCGGTCGGGTTCATCGACGTTCCACAGCTCCGGAGGGTCGCCAGAGCCGAGGCCACGACGAAACAACTCGGTGCCCATCGCCCCGTCGACCAGGAGGATTCCCTTGTCGGCCAGCATTGCAAAGAGATCTGCCACCCCACAACGCTACCGCGCTAGCGAGGTTCGCGAGGCAGACCCAGGACACGCTCGCCAATGATGTTGCGCTGGATCTCACTCGAACCGCCGGCGATGCGCATGCCGGGGGAGTACAGCAGGCGATCGGTTTGTTCGCTTTCGAGCATTCCGGAAGCGCCGTGCATCGCCGCCGCAAGACGGTTCGTCTCCGTCGACATCTCGGTCCGCAAGAGCTTGGCCGCAGGGGCGGCGTGAGGTGCAGAACCAAGGCGTTGGAGGAGCGCCTTGAGGCTCTGCCCCTGGGCCACGAGTCGGCTCAGCTCATCAGTAACGACAGCGTCCATCTCGCGCCCTCGCCCCAGAGTTGCGAGTGCGTCCAACTCTTGCTCGAGGCTGATGACACCAGCGGAGCCAAAGGCTCCGCGCTCATCGAGGAGCACATCCATTGCCACCTTCCAGCCTTGACCGGGTTGGCCGAGCAATGCATCCGGCGGCACTGCAACGTCGTCGAAGAACACCTCACAGAACTCTTCATCGCCCGTCATCTGCTTGATCGGACGAACCTCGATGCCCGGAAGGTTCATGTCGAGCAAGAAGAAGGAGATTCCCTGGTGGCGGGGGGCTTCAGGGTCGGTCCGGGCCAGCAAGATGCCGAACTCGGCAAACTGAGCATTGGACGACCACACCTTCTGTCCGTTCAGCAGATAGCCGCCATCGGCCTGTTCGACCGCTGAGCTTGCGAGACCGGCAAGATCTGATCCGGCGCCAGGCTCGCTGAACAGCTGGCACCAGAGAATCTCGCCCCTCTGAGTCGCCGGGAGAAACCGTTGCTTCTGATCGTCGGTGCCGGAACGAATGATTGCTTCACCGGCCAGGACAATCCCCTGGAGGTTGAGGTACGGGGCCACTCGATGTCGGGCACATTCCTCATACCAGATGGCGCTGTGCTCGGTGCTCAGACCACCACCACCGTGATCGGTTGGCCAGTGCAAGCCCCCGAAACCTGCTTCGGACAGGGTTTGCTGCCAGGCTCGGGCCTTGTCGTGATGTTCGGGCGGCAGAATGGCACCGAAGGCAGGGCAGGCCGATCCATCGCTCAACGCCTCGATCAAGAACGACGCAACCTCGTGGCGGAACTCTGTTGGATCGAGCGCTGCTGGATCTGTCGAATGTGCTGCCATCTGGCTTGTCTAGGTGCGGCGGGACCGCTGCGTCCAGTCGGAGTTGGCGGTGCGATGGCGAATCACAAACGCCTTGACGCTCTGTGGCCGTACGGCAACAAGGGCCAGCAGGATCGGGTAGATCTCGAGACGGCCGAGCAGCATCTGGCCAATACCGATGAAGCGGGCCGCCGTGTTGATGTTCAGGAAGTCGTTGGTCGGCCCGACGTCGCCAAGGCCCGGGCCTACGTTGCCGAGGAGTGTCGCCGAAGCCGAGACCGAGGTCAGGAGATCGGCCCCGGTCAAGGCAAAGCCAATCGTGCCGAGACCGAAGATGGCAAGGGCAAGGGCCATAAAGGCGACGATCTTGTTTGCGGTCTGCTCGTCGATGATCGACTCCCCGATCCGAACCGGCCGGACCATCCGGGGGTGTAGCTGCTTCAACGTCTCGCGGTGAGCGAAGCTCGCCAAGGTCAGAATCCGCACGAGCTTGACACCACCCGACGTCGACCCCGCCATCGCACCAAAAGGAATGATCAGCAAAATGATCAGCTGAGCGGCGTCGCTCCACATGCCGAAGTCGGCCGTGCCGAAGCCAGTAGTTGTGATGAGCGCAAGCGTGACGAACAGAGCATCCCGGATTCGGTCATGCATGTCGGTGACTGGCGATTCATTCACCAACACCATCACGGCGGTGACCACCAGAATCAGCATCACGTACGCGCGAAGCTCAACCGACCTCCGCAGAGGTCGCGTGTCACCTCGAATGAGCCGATACCAAATGGCGAAACTGCCACCAGCAATGAACATTGCTCCAATACAAATCCACTCGATCAAGGCAGATTCGAAGTGGCGCAGCGAGGCGTTGTAGGGGCTGAACCCGCCAGTCGACACCGTGGTGAATGAGTGAGCGAACCCGTCGTAGATGCTCATCCCGGCCAACATGTAGGCCAACGCCAAGACGAACATGAACACGATGTAGAGCACCCACAGATTGCGGGCCGTGTGGCGCACTCGCGGTGTCAGACGTTCACCCGTCGGACCCGGTGCTTCCGCAGCAAGAAGGCTCATGCCACCAGCGCCCACAGTGGGCAAGACCGCGACCACGAGCACGATGACGCCCATACCTCCGAGAAACTGCGTGATGGCTCGCCAAAACAAGATGCCAGCAGAGTTGTCTTCGATCGGCCGAAGCACCGTCGACCCCGTCGTGGTGAAGCCCGACACGGACTCGAACAGTGCCCGATCGATCTCGGGCAGCGCGCCGGTGACCAAATAGGGGACAGACCCGGCGATTGCCATGGCCACCCAAGCCGCCGACACGGTGACGAAGATGCCAAGCAGCGCGATGTCTTTGTCATTGGGCATCTTGGTGCCCAGGGCGAGGAGGCCACCCGAGAATCCGACGCCGAGGCCGCTGATCAGCAGCCCAGCGGTGTCTGGTCCGCCATCGACTGCTTCGACCGCTGCGGCCAGGAGAATGCCAAGACCACAGACCCCGAGCGCCAACCCGACGACATGCAACGGCATGCTTTCGATCTTGCGATCCCGATCGGCCACGAATCAGCCCTCAGCGACGAACAAAGGACGAGCTTCGGCAATGTGTTCTGGGCGGGCAAACAACACAACGTGATCACCGGCCTCGAACACCGTGTCACCACGCACAATCTCGCCCGGCTTGCCGTCGCGAGACACCGCTCCGAGCAGCACTTGTTGGGGCAAGTGAAGATCAGCCACCCGTGCGCCGTCAGCGATGCTTCCGGCTTCAATCTCGAGCTCATCGATTTCTGAGTCGCTCTCGAGGAAGGTCGTGACTGCGGCAGTACCGCCCCGTACATACCGAAGCACGGCGTTCGCAGAGGCAGTTCGCGGACTCACCGTCGCGTTGATCGAGAACCTACGGATGAGTGGCAGAAACGCCAGGTTGTGCAGCACAGCGATGGTGAATGGGGTGCCTTCAGCCACCGCAAACGCGCAAGCGAGCACGTTTGACTGGTCTTCGCCCGTGGTCGCAATCACAGCGTCCTTGGCGCCGACCGACTCCTCGTGCAGGATGTCGGGGTTGGTGATGTCGCCGTTGATCACGACCGCGTGTTGAAGGCGGTCGGCCAGGAACGCAGCCCGCTCCGGATCTTTCTCGACCAAAACGACGTCGACGCCTTCCTTGAGAAGCTGTTCGGCGACTCGGGTGCCGATCGCTCCACCGCCGAGCACCATCACCCGGTGCGCTTCTTCGCCGGGAACGCCGAGCAATTCGAGGATCTGGCGTCGGGCCGATCGCGTTGCCAACACCCGGACATGGTCGCCAGCAAGGAGCTGCTGATCGCCCCTCGGGATCGAGGTTTCACCGTCGCGGGTGACCGCACCGAACAGGAACGGCCAGTTGGGCTCATACGATTCAGCGATCTCAGCCAGATGACGTCCGGCGATCGGAGCATCGTCGGCAATGACCGCACCGATCACGAGCAGGTCGCCCGCCATCCGGTACACCTCGTCGGCACCGGTGACATGCAGCAGTTCGAGAATTTCATCTGCGGTATCTGCGTCGGGATCGATGACCAAGTCGGCGCCGACGACGGCCTGCAAATGGGCACCAGCTTCGCCGCGGAGCTCGTCATCTTGCAGGCGGACGACGGTGTTCACCACGCCGTGCTCGCGGGCGAGCATGCACGCAACGAGGTTCACCTCATCGTGCTGGGTGACGGCGGCCAGAAGATCGGCACGACCAATGCCGGCGTCTTCGAGGACCGATGGACTCGACGCGTTGCCGAGCACGACTTGGACGTCGAGCTGGGCACTGACGGCGCTTGCTCGCCCGGGGTCCACCTCGACAACTACAACGTCGTGTCGTTCGGCATGCAGCCGCTCAGCCAGGAAGAACCCGACCTCACCGGCCCCCAGGATCACGACGTGCATGCTCAGAGAGCGATGACGTCGCGAACGAGCAGAAAGCAGATAAAGCAGAACATCAGCCCGCCGAGCGTTGTGTACGCCCAGCGCTGTCCGTGACGAACCCGCCAGAAGCGGCGCATCGACATCGTGATCGACACGATGGCAACAAGCCCAACGATGATGCTCAGGCCCGGGCCAATCTTGGCGAGGAAACCGACCGTGGGGGCCACAAAAGGCAACACGATGTAGGTGAGCAAGCAGCGGATCGACGAGACGACGATCGAGGTCTGAAAGGCAGATCGAGCCTCTGCGTCAGTGCCCGACTGCTCTGTTGGCAGGCGAAGAAGCTTGAGCATTCGCCGATCGGCTGCGGAGAGCTTGGGTACCTGCTCGGTCATAGCAGTCATCGTTCAATAACCGTAGCCGGGGAAAACCGAGGAAGGCGGGAAGTTCGGCGACCCAACGTGTGTTACAAGATCTCATGGCTACGAAGACTTCGAAGACTTCCAAGAAAGAAACGCCCCAGATCTCGGCCAACATGCAGTGGACCTTCCTCGCTGGCCTTGCTGTTCTGGGCGTCGTCGCAATCTTTGTGTTCGGTATCGGCACGGGCGATGGCACCACCATTCACGGTGGCGGCCACGGCGGCGTCATCAACCTCTTGAACCTGCGCTGACTCACCCCTCAAGGATCGGCCCCATTTGTGCCGATGCCTTGAGGCATGCACCGGTCTTCAAAAGCGCACCCTGCGCGCACGGCGCGCCGAGTACTCGGCATCGCCGGAAGTGTCGCGTACGTCGGGGTGACAGCGTCGATTGGACTCGCTGTTCGAGCCGATGCACAACCCGCGGCTGACGGGTCGACAGCGACCACCGCCAATCCAGCTGAGTTACCGCACAGCTCGACGTTCTCGGGGGCGGCGACACCGGCGCCCACGCCTGACAGTACGTCGACAACGAGCACGACGGACCCGACAAGCACGACACAGGCTCCAAGCTCGGTCGCGCCAACAACGGCACCTTCATCCACGACCGTTCCATCGACCACAGCTGCGTCGGCGACGGCAGCACCCACGACAACGGCCGCGCCAACAACCGCTCCGTCGACCAACGCTGCGCCAACAACAGCCGCACCGAGCACAGCCGCACCGAGCACGGCCGCGCCAACAACGGCTGCAGCAACCACCGCTGCGCCGCCGACGGCGGCACCAACCACCGCCGCACCAACAACGGCCGCGCCTACCACCGCAGCTCCGACGACGGCTGCACCAACAACAGCTGCGCCAACCACCGCTGCTCCCACAACAGTGAGTGACGCCAGTTGAGCGACGTTCGGTTCGAGGCGATGGGGACCGACGTCCATCTCGTGGTGGTCGGATTCGATGGGGCGCAGGCAACCGCCGCCCTCGCTGAAGCGCGTGCGCTTATTGATGAGGCCGAGGCCCGACTGAGCAGGTTCCGAGACGACTCCGAGCTGTCCCAGATCAATCGAGCTGCCGGCAAGCCCACGATCGTGTCGAGCCGCACGATGGACGTCCTCGTCGCTGCCCAACAGGCGTGGCGCGACACCGACGGTGCCTACGACCCAACCCTTGGCGCTGAGCTCTGCTGGCTTGGGTATGGCCGGCTTGGGTATGGCAAGGCTGTTCCGGCAGCGGCGCGTCGCCGATCGTCGGCGGCGGGCGAACTGCGTCTCGACCGAGCGTCAAACATGGTCGTTGTTCCTGACGGCGTGGTTCTTGACCTGGGCGGTATCGCCAAGGGGGCAACTGCGGATGCTGTGTGCGAGTACCTCATGCACCTCGGCGCACAGGGATGTTGCGCCAACATCGGTGGCGACCTCCGAGTCACGGGAATCGGCCCCGACCAAGGGAGTTGGACGGTCGAGCTGGCCTGCCCGGGATCTGAGGAGACCCGAACGCTGCGATTGTCCGACGGTGCGGTGGCAACCTCATCGGTTACCAAGCGACAGTGGCCTGGCGTCAATGGTCCTGTTCATCACCTGCTTGATCCAACAACGGGTACCTCCCGCATCGACGGTCCTTTGACCGTGTCAGCTGTTGCCGCCACGGCAACCGCGGCAGAAGTGATCACCAAGTGGATGATGGCCGGCAAGTCGCCAAACCACTTCGGGGCTACGGGACTGCGGGTGAGTCGTTCGGGCCGGATCGTCCACGAAGACGGCTTCGATGCGTTCAGCGTTGATGGGTTCAGCGTTGATGGGTTCAGTGTTAATGGGTTCAGTGTTGCCAGCAGATCGGCGGCGGCGTGAACGACGAAGTGTGGTGGTACGCCATCCGAGCAGCGGGCCTGATGACCTGGGCCACGACGGCAACATCCATCGTGCTGGGTCTGCTGCTGTCGTTGGGCGCAACCAGGCAGCGAGCGAAGTTCCTTCCGACCAAGCCTTGGCTGATCGATCTGCATCGGTTCGTGGGCGGCATGAGCGTCGTGTTCTTGCTCATCCACATCGTTGCCTTGTGGGTCCACGACTTCATCGACTTCGACGCCGTTCATCTGGCAATACCCGGCACATCGCCGTGGCGGCCACTGGCCGTTGCCTGGGGTGTCGTTGCAGCGTGGATGATGCTGGCCATCGAAGGGTCGTCACTCATCAAGGACCGCATTCCCGAGCGGCTCTGGCACGGCATCCATCTGCTCTCGTACCTCGTTGCCATTTTGGGCACGGTTCACGCCATCACTGCCGGCTCGGACATGGGCAACCCCATCGTGCGAACCGTGGGACTGGCGCTGTGGCTCGTCATCGTGATGCTGACCATCGCCCGCGTGGCAATGGCGCGGGCTGACCGTTCAGATACGCCCACATCTTCACGCCGTATCGAGGAGCGCAGGCGTCGAGAACGCCGCCAAGAACAGATCGCTCTCGCCCGTGGGCTCACAGATCGGCGCAATCCCGCCCAAGAGAGTTCCGATCGGCGCTCGAGCGAACACGGCAGCCTGTCCGACCGTCTTGCCGAAGCGAGCCAGCGCTAGCTGATCGTCAGATCTCTGACATCACAGCGGCAGATCGCCGGTGGCGGATGCTGTGGTGCCGTGGTCTTTGTAGGCGGCGATGGTTCGTTGGGCAATGCGCATCTGGTGAATCTCATCGGCGCCGTCGGCAAACCGTGCCCAGCGAGCCTGCTGGTACATGTGTGCGAGCGGCGTATCTGTCGAGTAGCCGAGCGCACCGTGGACCTGAATGGCTCGATCGATGATGCGGTTCAGGGCATTGGCCACGAAGTGTTTGGCCATGCTGACCTCGGACTTGAAGTCCTCGCCTCTGTCGATCTTGTAGGCACCATGCAGAATCATGAGCTTCGCCTGATAGATCTCCATCGCTGAGTCAGCGATCATCCACTGCACGCCTTGCTTTTCGGCCAGGATCGAGCCGTGGCTATAGCGGTCGAGCGACCGGGCCACCATCATGTCGAGCGCAGTTTCTGCCTGGCTCACCCAGCGCATGCAGTGCGCCAACCGGGCTGGGCCGAGTCGATATTGGCCGAGCAGATGCCCCTGCCCACGACCGCCGAGCATCTGACGCTCGTGGACCCGGAGATCCTCGATCACGATCTCAGAGTGGCCGGTCGAGCCGTGCATCGTCTCGATCTGTCGGACTTCCTCCCAGCCCTCTGACGGGAGATCGATGATGAAGGCCGTGTTGGCGGCTTGGGGAAGGTCGGGATCGTCCTCGGTGCGGGCAATCAAGATGGCGAACTTGGCTCGATGAGCGCCCGAAATGAACCACTTGTGACCATTGATGACCCACTCTTCGCCGTCCCGGTAGCCGGCGGTTCGGATCAGTGTCGGATCAGATCCAGCCACCTCGGGCTCCGTCATGGCGAAGCACGAGCTTTCCTTGCCCTCACAAAGGGGAGCGAGGTACTTCTGTTTCTGTTCGTCGGTGCCCCAGTGCAACAGCGTGTGCATGTTGCCTTCGTCCGGGGCCTGACAGTTCATGGCCCATGGTCCGTAGCGAGACTTGGCGCCCTCGGCCTGCACCATCGCCAGCTGAACGTGACCCAGCCCCATGCCGCCCCAGTCCTCGGGCATGTGCGGCATCCAAAGTTCGGCTTCTCGGGCTGCGGACCGCATACCGACGAGCGTCTCGACATACGCCTTGCGATCGCCGCCTTGTTCCTTGGGAGCATCGAGGTTGTTGTCGCGAATGGTCGCCTCTGCCGGCTTGACGACGTCATCGACGAAGGAGCGAACCCGTTTCCGAATGTCTTCGAGGTCCTCAGAGAGGGAAAAGTCGATGGCCATGATTAGTAGAGGTCTCCAATCTCAAGGTCGGACATTTGGGCCGCATGGCGTTCCGCCATGACACAGAACATTTCGTCGCCTCGCTCGGTCTGGCCAACGATTTGTGAAGCAATCATGGCCATGGAGAGTCCGCTGACGGATCCCCTGATGTAGTCGCGCTCGACGACGTCACGCTCGATCTCAACTCCGTTGTCGATCAGCGCCTGGTAGTAGAGCTCGATCAGCTCGGGCTCATGTTCACGCCGGGCCGCCGGCAACAAGCCGGCGCCGACAAAGTACGCAGCATCGGCTGGACCGTGACCACCCGCTGCTGTTTGCCAATCGACAACCGTGAGGGGCGCGCTCTCGGAGCCGGGGCGGCCGAACAGCAGGTTGTCGAGGCGGTAGTCGCCATGCACGAGGGTGGTCGGGGTCTCGAAGCTTGTCGCCCAGGCGTAGAAGTGTTCGACCACCCAATCGGCTGCTCGGAGGACCTCCGGAGCCAGGCGACCCTCATAGCGTTCACGAAAGCCGGGTGCCAACATCGAAACGAGGTCGGCATGGCCCGTTGCACGTTCTCCGTCACGGGCACTGATCCAGTGATACTCCCCAGGCAGATCTCGCCCCCAGAGCGGTCCGTGCAACCCACCGAGCGCCTCCACGGCCATACGTGCCTCGGCGATCGAACAGCCCTCGATCTGATCGCCCTGGTCGGCCTCTCGGATGTCTCCCATCAACAACACGAAGCGGTTCGCCTCGAGATCGTCGCCGAGGTGGAACAGATGCGGGGTCGGGATGGTGACCAACGGCTGCAGGTCACGGTAGAAGCCGACTTCCTGAACGTAGGCGCCGGTTGCCTGCGCCGTCTGGCGCGACAGCTCGTCGAGACTCGGGAACTTGCCGACGACAGAGTCTGGTCGAGCCGAGCCTCCTGGCTCCGGGTCGCCAGACCACGTGAGCTCGTAGCGAACGTTTTCGCCGACCTGGCCGGTGCCGATCGAGGCCCGGGTCATGGAAACGATCTCACCCGGCCGACCGAGCGCTTGCGACATCCAGTCCTCGTCGATCTCAGCATCGATCAGGACGGGTAGATCACGTGAGTTGTTTGTGTCTGTCATCGTCTTCTCGTCATTGCATTCCAGCCGGTGTGACCGTGCGTTGTGACACTTCGACCAGATCGCCCCGACGTACTTCGTAGCTGATCACCTTCTCGACCTGGTGCTGGCCGGCCCGTGCCTTGCCAGACACGACATCGAGGCCCATGCCATTGAGAACAGGCACAAGGGCAACGGCCCGAAACCCGTCGTCGGCACCCGGCGTCGATCGCTTGTCCTCCCTGATCAATTCACCGGACTCCCACACCCAGGTGTTGTCGATCGAAACGAACCGGCAGCGGTGACTGGTCCGCGACTTTGAGATCAGTCCCCCCGGACACACGATCACATCGCCTTCGATCCATGGCAACACGCCGAGCCCATCGCGTCCGAACCCGATTTCGAATCCTTGAGCGATGATCTGATCGAGATCACCACGAGCAACTGCTCGTTCTCGCTGCAGTTGCAGAATCACTTCGCCGACGTTGGCCAGTTCGTCGGTGTCGAGTTTGTCGAGCACGCGTACGGCGAGCTCGGGGTCGCCATTGAGCAGCTTCGCAGCGGCGTTGATTCGGCGCGTCGATACCGGAGCGTCTTCCGCCATCAATTGACCTGCCAATCGATCGTGAACGTCGCGAGCAGAGACTCGCCGGGCTGGAGGAAGTCTGGCGTCCGATTGAACGAGTCGGGCGCTGCGGTTTGCGGTTCGACGCACACCGCATGATCTGGGGTGTAGATCACCCAGTCCGTGCAGTTCGACGAAAGCCGAAGCTCGAGTTCGTCTCCCCAACGGAGTGCGGGCTCAGAAGCGAGGTCCGTAAAGCAGTGGTCCCACGGGGGAGGAGGTGCTTCGACCAACGCGCCAGTTGGAATTGCTCGGTCGTCGAGTTCCCACACCGAGGCCGGTCCGAAACCGAGATCAACCGGCGCTTCACAACCGTCGATCGTTCGACGAAACCACGGGTGCCAACCGGCCATGGCAGGCATGGGGGATTCTGTTGCCGTCACTTCGAGTTCGAGTCGTAGCTGGTCGGAGCCAAGCTCTGCTCGTTGCTCGACTCGTCCGCCGAGAGGCCACGGATCCCCAAGATCAAGGCGCATGATGAGGGTGGTGTCGCTTGACTCCATGAGGGACCACGTTGAGACGTAGGCGGTGCCGTGGATGGCGTGAGGGGGAAGCGTGGTGGGGAGCTGGTGAGTGGTTCCGTCAAACTCGAAGCTGCCATCGGCCACTCTGCCGGCCCACGGAACCATCGGATAACAACCCCATGCCATCGGGTTCGTTCTGTCCGGGCTGCTGGGCTCGGCGCCGACCAAAACCTCCCGGCCTGAGATGTGCAGGCTTGCGAGTCGACCACCTGCTCCAAGATCGAATCGGGCGCTTGATCGGCCGTCGCTGAGCTCTACAACCGTAGGTGACATTCCCTACATCTAGCCGCCAATAGGCACATTTCTCGCTGATCTCCATGAAATCATCACATTTCCACCACCAAACGAGCCCGTCACTTATGGCATGCTGTTGACCAGGGAAGGTGGTTTCAGATGGCGGACAACGAAGAACTCGGCGCGGATTCGCGCTGGCCGGATGCAGGCAGAGCGGCAACCAGCAACGTCAGGACACCGCCGCCTCCCACACCTGGCTCGCAGCCGGCTCGCGCTCCGCAGCTTGCCCCACCCTTTTTGCCACCCCGAGATCCGATCGCCTTTCAACGAAGTTGGGTGATCGCTGCGGTCGTCGCCGGCATTGCCGCAGACGCCGCGTTTCGCCGACCGCCATGGAACAACGTTGCGGGCACGCTCCTCGTGTTGGCCCTTGTCGGCGGTCTCGCCGTCTCAGGCAAGATCAAGACTCGCGCCAGCCAGGTTGCACTCGGGCTCGCCGCAATCTTTGGCGTACTTCTGTCGCTTCGCACCGATCCCCAGTTGGTGGCGTTCAACATGATGGCGACCGTCGCCTTGGTCTTCATCGCCACCGTGCGACCGCAGAACATGTTCGACTATCGACCTCTGCAGAGCTTGCGCGATGCCGTCGAGTCGGTGAATCAGGGCGCCCTGCTCCTCAACGAGATTCCGCGAGAGTTTCAAGCCCGCAAGGCCGCACGACCAGATGGGGCCACTCCGAGCCGTTCGGCGGCCCTCATTCGCGGACTGGTGATTGCCGGCCCGATCGTCCTGGTGCTGGGGTTCCTGCTCGGATCCGCCGACGCCGTCTTTGCTTCGTTCTTCACCAGTGCGTTTTCGGTCGTCAACCTCTTCGGCCACCTCACGCTGGCCGCCCTTGGCGCGGCGACCATGGCCTTCTTGATCAGAGTGGCCCACGTCGGCCCGCCAAGCGAGGCAGTCGTGAAGACTCCGATCCTCGGCAAGATTGAGACCTTCGTCTTGCTCGGCTCGATCAATCTGCTGTTTGCTGCGTTTGCCATTGCCCAACTCGTGGCAACAACTGACGCGGGCGCAGCGACACTCGCCGAACAGGGTCTGTCCTACAAGGACTACGCCCGACAAGGCTTCTTCCAGCTGCTGTGGGTTGCCGGCATCACGTTGGCTGTCTTGTTGTCGGTTCGAGCCGTCACCATCTCGTGGTCCCGCAACGCCAAGAGCTTCCAAGGGCTCGGCCTGATGTCGGTGGCATTGACGCTCGTGATCGTGGCTGTTGCCTTCCTTCGGCTTCAGCTCTACATCGGTGATGACGGCCTGACCCCGCTTCGCTTCTACAGCTCGGTGTTCTCGCTGTGGGTCGGCGTGGCCTTTGTCCTCGTGGCGTTGCGATTGCTCAACGTCCGCCCCAACCAGGCATGGACCATGCCGGCGCTCTTTGCTTCTGGCCTCGCTGCCTTGTTTGTCCTCAACCTGATCAATCCGGAGGCGATCATGGCGAACAACAACCTCGATCGGGACGATCGAGCGATGCTGTGGCACATGGAGAAACTCAGCGGAGATGGGCAGGCAGTCCTGGCTGACGGGCTTGATCGCCTGAGCCCCGAACTGCGGGTCGAAGTCGAACAGAAATTGTGTGACATCGGCACGGCACCGGGCAACACGACACGAGCTGAGCTCGAGAATGAGATCCGCAGCGGGCGCGCCGCAAGCGACGTCTCCGACGGAGGATGGCTGAGCTGGAACCTGGGACAGCGTTCCGCTGAGGCTGAGCTCGACGCGCTCTGTTCCTAGACGCTCTGTTCCTAGACGGCGAGCTCGGCTTTCAAGGCTTCGAGGTTGGCGGTCATGTTTCGCTCGTGCTCGCTTAGGCGGCGGGCCACGATGTCTTCCTCCCGATCTGGCATGGCTTCGATGGCCGGGCTGAGACCGGAACGCCCCGGCCCGAGCCGGACCCGCTGCGTCACCGTTGTGCCCTGACCTGAAGGCGACAGCTCGAACCACCACGACGCTGCTGGCTCATCGGGATCCGACACAGACCAGCCAAACACCGACGCTTCCTCCCACTCGACAACATGGGAGGTCGTCGTCCATTCGCCGACCTGAGGGTGCTGATTGCGACCCAAGATGCGGGCGCCAAGCCCAGGCTCTGGTCCCTCGGGGTCCCAGCTCGCCTCTTGGAGCTCGCTGCTGTGTCTGGCCGGAAACGTGGGATCGGTCACCATCGACCACACCCGGCTCGGCGTTGCCTCCACCTCGATTGTCACACTCGTTGTCGGCCCATCGGCATAGCGCGTCATGTGGACATCATGGCAGCTCGTCCTTCGCCGCCCACACCGCGTACAGCGGGTCGCCGCCGCGATGCGGTTCGAGCACCGTTGCCGCCGACACATCACCCCACCCCTGGGAGAGCTCGAAGTACGTAGCAACGATCGCCACGTGCTGCTCATCATCAGTCGCCAGCCAGCCTTGGATAGCCTTCGTCGGGAAGCAACGATTTGAAAACGTGTGAAGCCAGATCGACCCTGGTCGCAGCACGCGAGCAACCTCGTCGAACACTTCGAGCGGACGCGTCAGGTAGTCCACGCTCACGCAGCAGCTCGCACCGTCGAATGACTGATCCGCAAACGGGAGCGACGGGTAGCGATTCAAGTCCGTCACCACCGCCCCAGCGGCCGCTTCGTTCGCGGCAAGTTCCGGGCCGTTCATGCCCTGCACGATCAGCGAACGGGGTGGCGTCGAAAAGTGCGAGATCCACGATCCACAGAGGTCGAGCACACGTCCGTGGAGACCGAGTTCGTCGTACAGCTCACCAACGGCACCGATTGCTCGATCGTCGATGTGGGTGACGAGTCGGGGAGCGTCGTAGAACGCTGCGTCGTCAACCTCGTCTCGGCGATCGAAGAAGCCGGGAGGGAAGTTGTTGTAACGCTGGTCAGCGCTGCTCACTGATCAACCAATTGCTTCAACCAATTGCTTCAACCAATTGCTTCAACCAATTGCATCAACCAATTGCTTCCACGTTCAAATCGCCATCGGCGTAGGCCTGGCGAAGGTCCTTCTTGGAGAACTTTCCGACCGACGTCTTCGGGACCTCTTCGATGAAGGCCCAGCGCTCGGGGAGCCACCACTTCGCAACCTTGTCGGAGAGATAGTCGTTGAGCTCTGCTGCGGTGGCTGACTTCCCTTCGGCGAGAACAACGCAGGCCATCGGACGCTCATCCCAGCGATCATCTGGCACACCCACCACGGCGGCCTCGAGCACGGCGGCGTGGCCCATCAAGGTGTTCTCGAGATCGACCGAGCTGATCCACTCGCCGCCGGACTTGATGACGTCCTTGGAACGGTCCGAGATCTGGATGTAGCCCTTGGCATCAACCGAGCCGACGTCGCCCGTGCGCAGCCATCCGTCGTGGAACTTCTCGTCCGTCGGATCGAGGTAGTACGAGCCGGTGATCCACGGCCCTCGAACCTCGATTTCTCCCTGAGCCTCGCCGTCCCATGGCAACTCGTTGCCCTCTTCGTCGCAGATGCGCAAGTCGACCCCGGCAATCACCCGGCCGCTGCGAACCCGCCATGCGTAGGGATCATCACCGACATCGTGCTTCGGGAGCCGAGCGATCGCCGCAAGCGGACTCGTCTCCGTCATGCCCCAGGCTTGGACGACCGTGACACCGAAGTTCTCGTCGTAGGCCTCCATCAACGAGCGCGGCACAGCCGAGCCGCCACACAGCACCAACCGGAGGGAACTGAGATCAGCATCGCTGGCATTGTGAAGGACATCGGTGAGCACCGTTGGCACCGCGCCGGAGATCGTCGGTTTGGTCTTCTCGATCAAGTCGGCAAGCGGAGCGGCTTGCAGGAACTGCTGGGGCATCACGAGGTCACATCCCGCCGCCCAGGCGGCATAGGGCATGCCCCAGGCGTTGGCGTGAAACTGCGGAACGATCAACAAGATGCGATCGTCCTCACCGACCTGCACACCCTGCATGGTCTGCACCGCCATTGAGTGGAGGTACGTCGATCGCTGCGAGTAGGCCACCCCCTTCGGGTTCCCCGTGGTGCCGCTCGTGTAGCACATCGCCGCTGCTGCGAGCTCGTCAACCACCGGGTAGGCGTAACCCGTCTCCTGAGCCTCAATCGACTCCTCGTAGTCCAGCGTCTCACCAAGACCGAGCTCTCGCCGGGCGTCGGCGTCGCCGCCATCGCACACAAGGATGTGTTCCACCGTTGTCAGCTCGTCACGAACCCGGGCCAGCAGGGGAGCGAGGGAGGCGTCGATGATGATCACCTTGTCTTCGGCGTGGTTGATCACATATGACAGCTGTTCCGGGAACAGTCGAATGTTCAGCGTGTGGAGCACCGCCCCCATCGATGGGATGGCGAAGTACGCCTCCAGGTGCCGCTGGTTGTTCCACATGAACGTGCCGACGCGGTCGCCCTCACCAACACCGAGCGCAGCAAGAGCGCCCGCCAACTGATCAGCTCGATCGCCAACCTCGGCAAACGTCGACCGCTGCAACTCAGCGTCGGGCCCGTGATAGGTGATGATCTCTGAATCAGCATGAACCGTGCGACCGTGCCGCACGAGCTGCGAAATGTTGAGCGGGAAGTCCTGCATGGTGCTCTTGATCATGCAGAGATGCTGCCCGGTCTGCCGCCGGAGCTCAAGTTGCCCGGGCCATACCGCTCACGTCGTTGCGACAATCCGAGCTGCAAAACGCAGTTGTCGCAACAACGTGAGCGCGATGCGCGTCAGCTGCCTCGACCGGTTGTCCGTTAGAGAAAGCGTGTGGCTTCGCTGCGTATGCGGCGCAGTGTGGACGGCGGGACCGAGTCGAGCCGGTACGCACCACGGCCGACTCGCTTGACTCGCTTCTTGTTGATCTCGCTGCGAAGCGTGTCGCTGACCACCTTGGAAGGCCGGCCTGCGAGGGGTGCAGCAAGCTTGACCACGACCAGTGACAGTGAACCGCATAACGAGTTCAAGCGTTGCAGATTTTGCGCCGATTACCAGAGAGTGCTGGAACCCACGTATGCCGAGCGGGCGCGCTCTGTCTTGGCCGAAGCCACAACAGGCGTCTTGGCCACAGTTGATACCGATGGCCGCCCTGTTGTTGCTCCTGTGGCGATCGTGGATGACGGTCAGGGGGCGCCGGTCATGGTGCTGTCCAATCTGTCGACGCACACGATTCGAGGTCGTCAAGATGCTCGTGCCGGCATCTCGATCGGCGAGCGCCTGCTCATCCAGGGTGACTTGGTGGCTGTGTCTGGCATGCAGCAGCTCGAACTACAGGGACGATTCCTGCTCCGCCACCCCGACAAGGCAGCCTTTGTTGAGTCGCTCGACTTCTCGTGGCTCCGAGTTGTGCCAACCCGTGTGCGATGGATTGGCGACGACGGCGTCGACCAGTGGCTGCGACCCGACGATCTTGCCGGTGCAGACCCAGATCCTCTTGCCGCTCATGATTCAGAGATCGTCGCAGAGGTGGCCGAACGACTCGGAGACGACCTCTTGTTGCTGACCCGGGCCCTCGGCGGCAGATGGTTGGCGTCAGCTGCTGAGTTGGTGCGCATCGACCGCTATGGCCTCGTCGTGTCAGCGACCGAGCCAGGGGAGATCCGCGAGAGTCGTATCCCGTTCCCGGTGCGGCTCGACGACATCGACGAGGTACACGCCGCTCTTGGTGCCTTGATGCGGGCCGCTCGCTCCGCACCGACCGATGAACAGCCCAATGGCGCTGGACTCATCCCGCAAAAGTCCTCACTCGAAAACGGTGCACTCGACACCAATCCGGTCGTGGAGCAGGGCCCGAGCCGTCGTGGCGAACGCTTCCACAGCGAACTGATGCAACCCGATCCCTCGATGGTCGAGTTGCCGGCTCACGTGACGAACGCTCGGTCTGATTGGGACTCACCGACTCCGGGCTTGTTGAACGGCGTAGAAGGCGACAGCGGCGGCGGATCCGATGTTGATGCTGTCGACGGAGCCGGACATGGGGATCGAGACTCGCACGTCGGGTCCACCAGCGGCATGAGCCTTTTCGATGCCCTCGAGTACGCCGGCGCTCAAACCCGGACCCTCGGCCCCCAGCAGGATGGCGACACGTTCGTCGGCATCGAGGATGAGCTCAGGCAGGGCGAGAGCATCAGCGGCCGGCGTGAGGGCGATGAGCCTGAAGCCGTGGTCGCGGACGATGTCGAGCCCTTCGGGGAACGCGTCTAGCTGGGCGTAGGGAAGGGCGTAAGCCTCACCCATACTCACCCGCCCGCAACGTCGGTACAGCGGATCGCTACAGGTTGGATCGATCAGGAACCCGTCGATACCGAGACCGGCGGCACACCGGAGAATGACACCCAAGTTCGTTGGATTGTTGGTGTTCTCGCAGATGACGATCGTTCTCGAGTTCTCGAGAACTTCGGCTGGTTCCGGCACCTTGCGGCGGTGAAAGACAGCCAACATGCCGCGGTGGAGGTGGTAGCCCGTGATCCGCACCAGCACGTCAGGTCCCGCCGCGTACACCGGCACATCCGCGCCGATCGCATCTGGCATCGGCTTCTTGCGCTTGCCATCAACCAAGATCGCTGACAGCTCATAGCCAGCGGCAAGCGCCCGCTCGACGACAAGGTCGCCCTCGGACACAAACACGCCGGCCATGTCACCGTCAGGCCGCTCACGACGCTGCCGCAGAATGTGATCCCGGAGGCCTTGGAAGACCTCGATCCGTGGATCGTGAGGATCGTTGACGGGAATCGATCCCTCGAGCACTCAGGTCCCGTAGCGGGCAACGTCCGGGCCAACGAACTCGGTGAAGAGCCCAAGCACTTCACCTTCGTTGTCGTGGCGACCGGTTTCGGCCTTGGAGTAGATCAGCTCGTCGTTGACAACGACGTCGAACACGCCGCTGCCGCCGGTGACCAAGGTGAGGTCGTCAATCACGTGCTGATAGTTGGTGAGAAGATCCGTTGCTGCGCGCACGGCGTAGCTTGAATAGTCTCACGGCACGCAGTACGTGATCGAAATCTTGAATCGTCGGTCGCTCATGCCCAGAGCCTATGATCTGCACATGACTTCTGCGTCGACCAGTGCGGTCGTGATCTACGAAAGCCTCACCGGAAACACCAAGACGGCTGGCGAGATGATTGCCGCCGAATTGACTGCGGCAGGCGTTCCGGCGGTGGCGTGTTCCACCAAGCAGGTCGCGCTTCAGCAGTTGTCCGAGGCCAACCTGGTCATCGTTGGTTCGTGGACTGACGGCCTGTTCCTCTTCGGCCAAAAGCCAGGTGGTATCGGGCGACTCTCCAAGCTGCCGGTCATCGATGGCAAGAAGGCAGCGGTCTACTGCACCTATGCCCTCGAAACCGGGAAGACTCTCGAGAAGCTTGCTGGCGTCGTCGGACGTCGTGGCGGCGACGTGATTGGTGGTGCCGCCATCCGCCGGGACCGCATGGAAGAAGGCGTGACCGACTTCGTCGATCGCCTCCTCGGCGCCATCGACAATGGCGCCCTCGAGTCCAACGCGCCGGCAGCCGAACTCAGAAGTTGAGCATGCTGTTCTCGCCCTGAGCCCGATTGTCCCGGCGAGGATTGGCAGGTCCGCCAGACGGCGGGCCACCAGAAGAAGCTGCCTTCCAGAAGGCCCGATAAGTCGGCCATTCGAGTTTCTCGATGACCCAGCCAGAGTCGACAAGCTCCTTGTGCAACCTCGGCAGGTTGCGCCACGGCACACCCATGTCGACGTGGTGGGCCAGATGCCACCCGGTGTTGTAGGGGACCATCCAGAAGCGGGCGAGCGGGGTCTGACGAATGACGTGGGTCGTCAAGCGACGATCTTTGGAGCGGATCAGTCCGCCGTGTTCGGCAATTGAGCGCATGCGGTTCGACACCCGCCACAGCGTCGACCACGACAGCACCCACACCACGTACATCAGCGGCCGCATGACCGCGATCGACAGCCCAATCATGACGATCTGCACGGCAACGATCTGTAGTGCCTCTGGCCGGCGCTTCTTGACCGCGCCGAAGAGGCCCTTGAAGTTCTTGATCGCACTCTGTCCGGTGGCGTCCCGAACGAGCTTGCGGCGCCAACTGTCTGGAGCGACCGGGTAGCCCGAATACAGACCCATGTCTGGCTCTTCTGGCCCCATCTCGTCCCGATGGTGCGCGAAGTGCGAACGGCGATACCCAAGCATGGCCTGGAAGGACGGGTACCCAAGGAGCCAGCGGCCGGCAAAGTCATTGGCCGCCTGATTCTTGAACAGCAACCGATGCGCCGCCTCGTGCCCAAGGATGTTGAGACACACGTGGCCACGGGTCATCAGTACGAAGGCGGCGAGGTAGGACCACCACGTGTTGAGGTATCCGGCCAGCGCGACGACGCCGAACGACTGCAGCATTGCACCGATGACGGTGCCGACGTTGCGAACGTTGGGAATGCGCCGAAGCTCGTCTCGGAGGTCTCGCACGGCCATGCCGCGCTGGTTGAGCCGATCGGTCGGCAAAACGTCCGGAAGGACCTCGTTGCTCGGCACCAGCGTTGCGACCATTCCCAGATCGTAAAACAGTCCACCAGCAAATAGGAAGACCGGGCTACACCAACGACCATGAACAGCGCTCTCAACCGTGACCTCAAGGTCGGATTTATCGGGCTTGGCAATGTCGGCGGAAAGCTGGCCGGAAGCCTGCTTCGGAACGGCATCGATCTCACCGTTCGCGATCTCGACCCCGCTGCTGCCCAACCTTTTCTGGACGGTGGAGCCACGTGGGCTGACTCACCGAAGGCGATGGCGGAGGCGGTCGACATCGTGATCACCTGTCTGCCGAGTCCGGCCGCAAGTGCGGCGGTGATGGAGGCAGACGACGGCATCCTCGCTGGCCTTGGAGCCGGCAAGATCTGGGCTGAGATGAGCACCACGGACGAAGCCGAAGTGAATCGACTCGGCGAGAAGGTGACTGCTCTGGGCTCCTCACCCGTGGATTGTCCGGTGTCTGGGGGCTGTCACCGAGCGGCGACAGGCAACATCGCCATCTTCGCCGGATGTGACCGAGACGTGTTCGAGCGTCTGCTTCCCCTGTTGACCACCATGGGCCGTCGGGTGCTGCACACCGGCGACCTCGGCTCGGCATCAGTCCTCAAGGTCGTGACGAACTATCTGGCCACGGCCAATCTGGTCTCGGTGTGTGAAGCCCTGGTCACCTCGAAGGCTGCAGGCATGGACCTCAACGTTGCCTTCGAGGCAATCCGAATCTCGTCCGGCAACTCGTTCGTGCACGAGACCGAGAGCCAGGTCATCCTGAACGGCAGCCGCGACATCAACTTCACCATGGACCTTGTGATCAAGGACGTGTCGCTGTTTCAGGCCGTTGCCGACCGTGCCGGCGTGCCGCTCGAACTGTCGCCACTGCTGGTGTCGATCTTTGAGGACGGAGCCGACCGTTACGGCCCACGAGAGTGGTCGCCCAACATCATTCGACGGCTCGAAGACGCCACGGGCCTCACGATCACTGCGCCTGGCTTCCCGGCCGAGATCACCGACGACGAACCCGAAGAACCGGGTTACGAGATCAACGTCAATCGCTAGCACCGCCAAACAGCTCCGGGACGAACTCGCCCCGAAGGTGCCGCTCGAGCAACTCGGCGGCCTCGTCCCCAAACAAGCCAACGGCTTGTCCGACCGCAGTCGTGAACTCAATCATTGCGTTCGGTAACGCCGTGATGATCGTCGCGCCGTTTGGAGCGTGGTCGACAACCGCGACATCACCAACCGTGGGCTCGACGTTGGCACCTTCGAGGAGCGGCCCAACAAACGCCTCGACGTCTTCGGAGGCCCACGGGGCCCGGTAGTTGTGGGTGATGTGCCGGCCGTTCAGCAACCCGGCGTCGGCCAGCACAAGCACGCCGGCGCATATTCCGGCGACAACCCCGCCGTTCTCGGCCACCGAGCCGAGCAAAGCCCGAACCGATTGATCACCCATGATCTCTTCCGGGTCACCGCCGGGGACCACAACACACCGGACGGCTGAGCGGTCGATCTCGTCGATCGCTCGGTCGGGCACCATGATCAGGCCCGACTGGTCGATCACATCGGCCCCGCCAACACTCACGAACTGCGTCTCGACGTCGCCATCGCTGAGCCGTGTGGCTACCTCGATCACCTCGGCGATGGTGCACCCGGCATAGAGCAAGACAACGCAGCTCACGATGACTCCTCACCGGCAACGAGCAGCTCGACGGTCTGGGCCACGCCGTCGTCGAGGTGATGCGGAGCCCGATAGGTGGCCGCCTTCGTTGCCACCTCGCTGGCGTTGGCCATGGCGTAGCCCCGTCCCGCCCACTCCAACATGCCGATGTCGTTCGCTTGATCGCCAAACGCCACCGTCTCTTCTTGGGCGATGCCGAGATCCTCACAGAGCCCAGCAAGCGCGACGCCCTTGTCGGCATCGGGGGAGGTGAGCTCGACGAATCCGGTGCCCGAGGTCGAGAACGACTGGCCTTGGGGAATGAACGGGCCGGCTGCATCGAACCACTCGGTATCGCTGAGCGTTCGGTGGAGCATCATGATCTTGGTCAGTTCGTCGGCCCCTGGTTCGAAGACAACGGTCGAGCGCTTCGCGATCTTGTTCGATGGGAACTTGATCGAACGCAACGCTCGGAAGGTCTCATCTTGAAACACGCCTTCGGTGGTCTCCCACGAGTAACCAACCTCGCCGAACGCGTCGTTGAGCCGCTCGACGACGTCAAGGACAACTTGTCGATCCAGCGGCGAACGACGCACGACCTCGGCGGTGTCCATGTCGTAGAGCGTTGCGCCGTTCGATGCCAGCAACCAGCGAATGCAACCAATGGGCTCGAGCAGGGGAGCGGCACTCCAGTGCGAGCGCCCGGTGGCCGCAACCACCTCGACGCCTTGTGCGTGGGCCGCCTGCAACACAGCAATCGTGCGATCGGTGACCACGTGATCTGGCCCAAGGAGCGTGCCGTCGATATCAGTCGCCACCAGTTTCACGTCCACGGCAGCACTCTAGAGACGCTTAACGGAGCGAACGTGCACTTTTGGCGCCAGGCGTGGTTTTCTATGGCATGACCGAAACTGATCTCGACACCGTGATGCGTACGACTTTTGCTGCTCGGAGCTTCACCGATGAACCAGTCGACGATGCCGTCATCGCCGAGATCATGGAATCGGCCCGCTTCGCAGCAAGCGGTGGGAACCGACAGGGGTGGCACGTGATTGTCGTGCGCGATCCGGAGACACGTCGGGCCATCATCGAATGCGGGAACACCTCGATTCGGACCTACGTCGCTCAGCGGGACGCCGGCGAAGCCCCGCTCAACACGATCCACCCCTCGTCGATCAGAGCGGAAGACACCGCCCACGATGAGTCCATCGACATCAGCTTCTGGACGGGGCTGACGGCGGCGCCGGTGCTGCTCGTGGTGTCTGTCGACCTCGGCGTCGTGGCGTCTGTTGACGCCAAGCTCGATCGAGTCGGTGTGGTCAGCGGTGGCTCGATCTATCCACTCGTGCAGAACATTGCCCTCGGAGCGAGAGCCCGAGGCTTGGGGACGGCCATCACCACCTTCGCTACGGGTGAAGAGGCCAAGGCACAACAACTCGTCGGGCTGCCGCCGAACATGGCCATCGCCGCCGTCATGCCGATGGGCTACCCGCCCAAGCTGTTGACGAAGTTGAGCCGCAAACCCGTCGAGGAGTTCGTCACCCTCGAACGGTTCGACGGCGAACCACTCGGTTAGCCGTAGCGGGGCGGGCGCTGCGTGCCGCCGGTGATGTTCTCGATCAGCTCGGCAACGGCAAGGCACGTCGAGTCTTCGAGGTACGGGCCAACCACCTGCACGTTGAAGGGCAGACCGCTTGAATGCAGGCCAATCGGCACCGAGGTAGATGGCAGGTAGGCAACACCGAACAGGCCCATCCATTGGATCTGGCTCATGTATTCCCGAGACTCACCGGCAACCTCGATGCGACGTTCACTCGATGGCGAGCTGTGGTCGTGGGGAATCGCAACCGTCGGCGACACCGGAGCCAGCACCACGTCGTAGTCGGCGAAAAACTCGCGCCAGCGAGCCCGGATCTGGAGGCGACGCTCGTTGTTGGTGAGCCACTCTCGATGGCGTGCGGTTGACCCAACAACACCGAGGTCGCCCGGCACCGATTCGCCAGCAGCGAGCTGGGCGGCCATCTGATCAAGCTCTTGCAACGACCATCCGCCTGCCAAGGCCGCTCCGAGAAGGGCCCAGAAGGTGCGATCGGCCTTGGCGAAGTCGAAGCCGATCGGCCGGGCCTCGGTATCGACGTGAGCGCCAGCCTCTTCGAGTGAGCGGGCCACGTCGAGAATCTGACTCTCGATCTCGGGGTCGACCGGGCAGTGCGGATCGTTCGCCCACACCGCAACCCGCAACCCGTTCGCCGAACCCGATGCTGTCTCCTTGCGGGCTGGGGGCAGCTGCAGAGACCAGGCGAGGTCATGCCAATCGTCTGCCCCAGCGAGCAGATCCATCCCGAGCTGACAATCAGCAACCGTTCTGGCCATCGGACCGAGAACAGCGATGTCGGCCTGAGTGAGCGTGCCGGGAGGCCCGGGAATCTGCCCCTTGGCCGACACGATCCCGTAGCTCGGTTTGTGTCCGACGACGCCACACATACTCGCTGGGTTACGAATCGAACCGCCAATGTCGCTCCCCACCTCGAACGGCGTGAGCCCTGCGGCCAATGCACCGGCCGAACCGCCAGAACTTCCACCAACTGATCGAGTGAGATCCCACGGGTTGTTCGAACAACCGAACACCTCGTTGTAGGACTGGACGTCGTTTGCGTACTTCGGCAGATTCGTCTTCCCGAAGATGACCGCACCGGCGGCCCGCAACTTCGCAATCGGGGCCGCATCGACGTCGGGAACGAAGTCGCTGAGCTCCTCGGCGCCTGACGTGGTGCGCATGCCCGCCGTCATCATCGAGTCCTTCACCGTCATCGGGATGCCAGCAAGCGGACCGAGCTCAGCCCCGGCCGCCCGCTGTTCGTCGATGGCGGCAGCCTCGCGGCGTGCTCGCTCCTCATCAAGCGTGACCACCACGTTGAGATCCGGGTTGCGATCGGCCACCGCCTCCAGATGGGCGTCAAGCAGTTCGGCGGCCGAGACGTGACCAGCCTTGAGCTGCGCTGCAAGCTCTGTCGTGGATTGCCAGGTGAGTGACTGGTCTGCCATGGGAGGAAGTTAGCGTGGAGCGCTTGAGCAAGACCAAGAGACAACCCACCGTCGCTCTCGAGTCGACAATCTTTTCCCATCTTGGCCTTCCCTCACCGGCCAATGCCGAGGCGCTCGACCGTTGTCTTCGGGCGGTGCAAAGCGGTGGGGCGACACCAGCGCTGACTGCCGTGCTCGATGGAGCTGCGACAGTTGGCGTTGCCGTTGATAGTGACCCGTCCCTCGCCGAACGCATCTGCGGTCCGGCTCGCAAAGTGGCGGCAAGAGATCTCGGCGTCGCCATCGGCCAGGGCTGGAACTACGGAGCGACGACAGTGTCGGCATCGCTCACGCTGGCCGCACAGCAAGGTGTGCGGGTCTTTGCCACCGGTGGGATCGGCGGCGTGCACCGAGGGTGGCCAGACACCGGCGACATCTCGGCTGACCTCGACGCCATCGCCGCTCATCAGCTCATCACCGTCTCCGCCGGGGCCAAGGTGTTCCTCGACCTGGCGGCCACGCTCGAGCGTCTCGAAACGCTGAGCGTGCCCGTGCTTGGCTGGCAGACCGACAACTTCCCCGCCTTCCATGCCCAGTCGAGCGGCTTGCCGGTGCCCCATCGGGTTGAGTCAGCCGAAGAGGTGGCTCGAATCGCCTCGGCCCACTGGAAGCTGGGAGGTGGTGGCATTTTGGTGGCGGCACCCGTCCCGGAAGCCGATGCACTGCCCTTCGCCGAACTCACGGACGCAGTCGACGTCGCGTTGGCCCAAGCAGCTGACGACGGAGTCGTTGGTGCTGCTGTCACGCCAGCCATTCTGGGGGCCCTGGCCGACGCAACCGACGGCGACAGCGTTCCGACCAATCTCGCCCTGGCTGAGAACAACGCATCGATCGCGGCACAGATCGCGGTCGCCATCGACCAACTCGAACAATGATCGTCCAGCGCAGGCCCGCCCACGTATGAACAGCGGCAACCCGAAACTGTGGCGTGCTGACGCCTTTGCCGGTGCTGCAGACTGGTTTCACAAGCGAGCGGCGATCATGGCGACGAGTCGACGGGCCAACCGCTTTGCCCAGTTCGGCGCTGGCTCGGTCATGTGCCATCCGTGGGCCGCGCTCTATGGCGAGCACGCCATTCGGGTCGGCGAGGATTGCCTCATCGGTCCGTACTGCTCGCTCAGCGCCGGCATGGGGCCGGACCAAGAGCTCGTGAGCGACGAGATTCTCGTGATCGGTGATCGCTGTCTGATCGGCCGCAACTCGAGCCTTGTCGCCCATCTGTCTGTCGTGATCGGTGCCGACGTCTTCTTCGGACCAAACGTGTACGTCACCGACCAGAACCACGCCGTCGACGATCTCACGGCCCCCATTGGCCGTCAGGCGCTACCGGAATCCCCGGTCGAGATTGGTGACGGTTCGTGGATCGGCACGAACGCTGTTGTCTTGCCCGGCGTCACCATCGGCCGTCATGTCGCCGTCGGTGCGGGCTCGGTGGTCACAACGGACCTACCGGACTATTCGGTTGCCGTTGGCTCGCCAGCCCGTGTCGTACGAACGGCTAACAATGCCGGAACGACCTACAACCCAACCTGACTCGCGTCGACGGCAAAGGTGTCGCATCGCTCCGGGTCACCGTTGTTGTAACCCTCGAGGAACCACGCCTTACGGGCCGCGGCCGAACCGTGGGTCCAGTTGTGTGGGTTCACCTGCTGGCCGGTCATCTCTTGGATGCGGTCATCACCGACCGCTTCGGCTGCGGCAAGGCCCTCATCGATGTCGCCGATCTCGATGATTTTGGTGCCGTCGGAGTTGGTTCGCCGGCTGGCAGAGAAGGCCCAGACACCAGCAAGGCAGTCGGCCTGAAGCTCTTGCCGAACCGACAGCTCGTTCCTGAGATCGGGGTTCTGGGCCTGAGCCTGGCGGATCTGGTCGCTGATGCCTGAGATCGACTGGATGTGGTGCCCAACTTCGTGGGCCACCACGTAGGCAACAGCGAAGTCGCCAGGGGCCCCGAAACGCCCACTCAACTCGTCGATGAAATCGAGATCGATGTAGACCCGGTTGTCGCCGGGAGCCGGGCAGTAGAACGGCCCAACAGCGGAGGTTGCCGGACCGCACCCGGTATCGACCTGGTCATCAAACACGACGATGGTCGTGAACTGGTACTGCAACCCGGCCTGGTCGAAGTAGACCGACCACACGTCTTGGTTGTCGTCCATCAAGGCGCCGAGGAACGTGACCATGTCGGCATCAGGATCGAGGGCAGGATCGACAGGTTGATTACCCACATCGACCTGGTCGGCTTGCTCGAAGCCACTGGCACCAATGTCGAAGCCGGTACTCCCGCCGCCGCCACCGCCGGAGGCAAGCGGGATTCCGAACACAGCAGCAAGAATCATCAAGATGATGCCGCCGAGCCCACCCACTTTGCCGGCTGGAAGCCCGCCGCCGCCCGACCGGCGACCGCCGCTGCGGCGACCGCGTCGGTCTTCGACGTATTGCCGGCCTTCTCTATTTGCCTTTTCATCGAATCGAACCATCTCGACTCCTTCCGATGGCCACCCTGGACCATCAGCGAGCGTACACTCTGAAGGTGGAGTCGCCGTTCCTTGTTCATCGCCAGGATCTCGACATCTACGCCAGCGCCATCGGCCGAGGGCTCAGTGATCAGGCCTTCATCGAGCTGGTGACCGAAGCTGACCAGCGCCTCAGAACGCTCGGCAGTACAGCCCCGGGCTTCGTCACAACGCCGGTGCTTCATCTCGAAGTGCCATCGAGGCGAAACGTCGTGGCGAAGGTCGAGACCGCAAGCGTCGGCGGCTCTCATAAAGCCCGCCATCTCTTTGGCCTGCTCATCGAGATGCTCGTGGATGAAGCACTCCGACCCGACACCGCGCCACATCCCGATCTCGCTATTGCCTCGTGCGGGAACGCTGCGGTCGGCGCAGCCACCGTTGCCAAGGCGAACAATCGCCGTCTGCGAGTTTTTGTCCCGGTCGACGCCGACTCCGCTGTTCTCGAACGTCTGTCCGAGCTCGAGGCAGAGGTCCACATGTGCGAACGCACACCAGGTGTCTCTGGTGATCCCTGCATGATTGGTCTCGAGCAGGCCGTCGACGGGGGAGCGCAGCCCTTCACGGTGCAGGGGCCGATGTGCCCCGGCGTGATCGACGGTGGACGTACCCTCGGGCTCGAACTCGGCACACAGCTCGATGAGCTCGGCGTTGTTGCCCGCGACATCTACATCCAGATTGGTGGTGGAGCCCTCGCCACAGCGACGATGGACGGCCTCGAGCGCCACCGCCAGCGGATGGGAAGTACCCAACCTCGACCGCGTTTGCACCCAGTGCAGCCAGCAGCCGCGCATCCCTACATCGCAGCCTGGAACCGGCTCGAAACCAAGCTCGACAGCGGCATCAGCTTCGACGACGCCGTCGCTGCTGATGACATCATGGAACCGTGGCCGGGCACCCCGGCCTCTGTCGCCAGCGGCATTCTCGACGACATCACCTACGACTGGCGCACGGTGGCTCGCCACCAGCACGACACCCAAGGGTGGACGGTCAGCGTTGATGAAGACACCTTCGTCGAAGCAACGCAGCTTGCTGCGTCACAGATCGACCCACCACCCGACGCCACCGGTGCAGCAGGGCTTGCCGGCCTTTTGGCTGACGAACGAACGGGCCGGCTTGAGCCTCAGGCCGATGACGAGGCCGCGGTGGTGTTGATCACCGGCGTCGATCGGGCTCGTTCCTAGCGCGTCAGGCCAGCGGTCGACCGAACGGAACTTCGGTCCAGCTCTTCAGAAATCCTTCGGCTTCGTAGCAGGCGTTGAGAAGCAGCCCATCGTCATGTCCGGCCAGCGATGCGAGCCTCGCGGTGACGGCATCGGCGACCGACGCGGCGCCATCTTCCCGATAGCCGGCAAGTAGCGCTCCGCATGCGGTGATGAAGTCGGGCAGCACCTCCACGTCGGCCTGACGAAGCTGAGCAAAGGCCTTGGTCGTGACAGGGGAGGGGCCCCACGGCACGATGGCCTTGGCCTTCACGAACTCGGTGCCCTGGTGAGTCAACGTGCCGAGCTTCGATCCACAGACGATCGCGTCGGCTTCGGCGCCCCAGATCAACCAGGGCTTCTTGTCGACACCATCAACGTCGACGATCTGGGCCCCGGCACCAACGAGTGCCTCGCTGACGGCGCTTGGGACCGGACCAGCTCCCTCGATCGCAATCTTCGCTCCGTCGAGGCCATCGAGAATCCAGCCAACCGAGGCCACGACCGAGGTTGCGGTTGCAGTAGCAGAGCCACCGTCGCCATGCCGGTCAGCAGCATCGAGCAGGCGAGCGAGGCCGCCGTCGGGCACACCTTTGGCCGGGTCGAGATGGAGTTCGCCAGCCTCGACAACCGGGTTGAGCTCTTCAGCGAATGCTGCAACAGCATCACCAACGGCGTCGCCCTCTGCGTTGATACCGGCCGATGCTCCACCACGCTTCATTTCGAAGGCAGCAAAGGTGTAGGTGGCAGAGCGGGCCATGTCTTTGGCCCCACCCTGCAGAATCTTTCGGGCAACCCTGACCACGCCAGACGCCGGGGCGTCTGGCAGGTCGGTCACAACAAAGGCATCGGTCGTCGAGAGCTTCTGAAGCGGCACGCTTCGCAGCTTACGTCAGGGTCTCTGAATCAGACGAAGACGCTGGCGAACACGAGGCTCACGATGGTCATCACCTTGAGCAGGATGTTCATGGCCGGACCGGAGGTGTCCTTGAACGGATCACCGACGGTGTCGCCGACAACCGCAGCCTTGTGCGGCTCAGAACCCTTGCCGCCGTGTGCACCGGCTTCGATGTACTTCTTGGCGTTGTCCCATGCGCCACCAGCATTCGCCATGAAGATGGCGAGCGCAAAGCCCGTCACCAGCGAACCGGCGAGCAGACCACCGAGTGCATCAACGTTGACAAAGCCGACGGCGAGGGGGACCAGCACGGCCAAGGCGCCGGGGATGACCATCTCCTTGAGCGACGCTGCGGTCGAGATGGCGACACAGCGAGCAGAGTCGGGCACAACGCCCTCCTTGCCCTCACGCAGACCCGGAATCTCACGGAACTGACGACGAACCTCTTCGATCATCTCCTGAGCGGCACGGCCAACTGCGTCAATGGTGAGAGCAGCGAAGAGGAACGGCAGACCGGCACCCAGGAACAGGCCGATGAACACGTCGACTTCGCCGATGTTGAGGTCGAGAACCGTCTCACCGTTTGAGGCTTCGCGAATGGCGAACTCAAAGCTCTTGAACAGGGCCAGTGCGGTGAGCGCAGCCGAGCCGACAGCGAAGCCCTTGGCCACCGCAGCAGTCGTGTTGCCAAGTGAGTCGAGGGCGTCGGTGACCTCGCGAACGGAGGGATCGAGCTCGGCCATCTCGGCAATGCCACCAGCGTTGTCGGCGATCGGGCCGTAGGCGTCGACGGAGACAACCACGCCTGTGGTGGCAAGCATGCCGATGGCGGCAATGGCGATGCCGTACAGGCCGCCGATCTCACCGAGGTCACCGGTATCAGCAAAGGCGTACTGTCCGCCCCAGAAGGCGACGCCAATTCCGATGAGGATCAGCACGACAGACGCCGCAACCGAGACCATGCCGGCAGAGATGCCGCCGAGGACAGTGGTGGCGGGGCCGGTCTCCGCCTGCTGAGCGATCTTCTTGACCGGACCAAAGTGATCAGAGGTGTAGTACTCAGCAGTCTTGCCGAGGGCCCAGCCGATAATCAGGCCGCCGATCACGCTGACGGCGAGACCGATCGGATTTTCGAAGGCATCGCTGTCCCCGAAGAGCCACAACGATCCGCCAATCACGCCGAGCACCGTGAGGCCCATGGCCACGTTGGTACCGAGGTGCAGCGCCTTACTGAGGGCCTTGGAATCGGTCGAGTTACCGCCCTTCACAAGGAACGAGCCGATGATCGAGGCGATCATGCCGATGAAGGCGACCAGCATCGGGAACATGAGCAGAGGAAGAGCGTCGTCGCCGATGTCGTCGGCGGAGAGGCCAACGGCAAAGGCCACAAGAGAGATTGGGGCGATGATAGAACCGGCGTAGGACTCGAACAGGTCAGCACCCATGCCAGCAACGTCGCCGACGTTGTCGCCCACGTTGTCGGCGATGGTGGCGGGGTTGCGGGGGTCGTCTTCGGGAATTCCGGCTTCGACCTTGCCGACGAGGTCAGCGCCGACGTCAGCGGCCTTGGTGTAGATACCGCCACCGACACGGCTGAACAGAGCGATGGTCGATGCTCCAAGACCGTAGGCGGTCACGATTTCGAAGGCCTGGTCGTGGCCGATGGCGACGACAAAGATGAGGTACACGAGCATGAGGCCGGCGAGGGCCAGGCCGGCAACCGAGAAGCCCATGACGGCGCCGCCACGGAAAGCGATGGGCAGTGCCTTGGCTGGCCCTTCCTTTGCCGCTTCGGTGGTGCGAGCGTTTGCCATGGTTGCCACGGTCATACCGGCGTAGCCGGCACCGGCGGACAACACAGCACCCAGGATGTAGGCCACTGCGGCGAAGACGTGGATGAGTGCGGCGAGCAACACGGCCAGCAGCACGGCGAAGGCCGACACCCAGGTGTACTCCTGCTTGAGGAAGGCCTTGGCTCCCTTCTGGATCTCTTCCATGAGAAACACCATCCGGTCGTTACCGGGGCTGGCCTTCTTCACGTCTTGGAAGAAAAATGCGGCGAGAATCAGGCCAGCGACGGCCGAAAGTAGGGCGAGATAGGGGACAGCGTCCACGTTGGCTCCTCAGAGGGTTCTGCAGTTCGAGCTGAGCGTCGGATTCGGTCCTGCGTGAGCAGTTCAGACCAACATGTCAGCTGCGACCGCATGACGCTACTGGGCTCACACTCCTGCGGCAACAAGAGAAACACCCCGTCGGCGCTCAGCTGGCGAAGAATGCCCCGAGCAC
>CALJSB010000024.1 GCA_937976305.1 uncultured Acidimicrobiales bacterium | reverse complement strand
CGCCGCTGCTGCGGGTCCAGCTCCGCAAGCTCCGCTGGCCAAGTCCTCGCCTGCGTCGCCCCACTGACCCCAACTTCATGTACTGCCCTCCGGGCTGGCTCGTCCCTCGCCACGCGTTCGTGACGCGGAGCGAGGGACGAGCGAAGCGTGAGCGCGAGAGCCGATCGCGAGTCGCTGAGCCGCGAAGCGGCTCACAATGCAATAACCGCCGTGAGCGAGGGACGAGCTCACTAGGTCAAAATGCCCCGCCCTTGTGAGTCATCCGGCTCTCTCGTAGGGTGAATACGGCGAGAACGGGGCATTTCCCGAGGAGTACGTGTGGCCGCGAAACGAATCTCCAGTGTGCTCGGCTCGGTCGGGGCGAGAGACATGGCGGTAGATCTTGGTACCGCGAACACCCTCGTGTACGTGCGCGGCCACGGCATCGTCTTGAACGAGCCGTCTGTGGTGGCGATCAACGTCAACAGCTCGCGGCCTCTCGCCGTTGGGCTCGAAGCAAAGCGAATGATCGGCCGCACACCGAGCCACATCCAGGCAATTCGGCCTCTGAAAGACGGTGTGATCGCCGACTTCGACATTTGCGAAGAGATGCTTCGCTACTTCATCCAGAAGGTAAGCCCGGGTCGCTGGGTGGCAAAACCTCGCATCGTGATCTGTGTTCCTTCTGGCATCACGGGCGTCGAGCAACGTGCCGTTCGTGATGCCGCTGAGTTCGCAGGAGCTCGACAGGCCATCATCATTGAAGAACCCATGGCGGCCGCCATCGGCTGTGGTTTGCCGGTGCAGGACCCAACCGGCAACATGATCGTCGACATCGGCGGCGGTACGACCGAGGTTGCGGTGATCTCGCTCGGCGGCATCGTGGCCAGTCAGTCGGTGCGCATCGGCGGCGATGAGCTCGACCAGTCGATCATCAGCTACATCAAGAAGGAATACAGCCTTGCGCTCGGTGAGCGCACGGCTGAAGACATCAAGATTCAGCTTGGGTCGGCCTTCCGCTTGCAAGAAGAGTTCGAAGCTGAGATTCGAGGCCGAGATCTCGTTTCGGGTTTGCCGAAGACCATTGTCACCACCACCGAAGAAATGCGCGAGGCGCTTGCCGAGCCGGTGAGTTCGATTGTCGACGCGGTGAAAGTGACGCTCGACAAGACGCCGCCGGAGCTGGCAGCCGACATCATGGAACACGGCATCACCCTCGCTGGTGGCGGTGCGCTGTTGCACGGTCTGCCGGAACGACTCGAGAGCGAAACCGGTATGCCGATCAAATTGGCGAAGAATCCGTTGCATGCCGTTGCGATCGGATCCGGTCAGTACCTCGAGGCCTACGACTCGCTCCGGAGTCTGTACCCGGGGCAGCAGGACTGACGACCCGGTCGGCTGCGCTTGACCACGCCGTCGAACTGTCTCCGGACCCGGCCCTCTGACCATCGTGGCTGATCGCTCGTTTTCGTCCCGCCGCCTTCTGCTGCTTCTCACCTGCACCGCAGTTGCGATGATGACGATCGACGCCCGAGGCAGCGGCCCGTTCCAATCGGTGCGGAGTGGGGCATACAGCATCACCGAGCCAGTCCGGTCAGTGGTTGGTGTCGCGTTGAGCCCTGTCGCTGACCTGTGGCAGGGCGCAGTGCACTACGACGATCTGGCGAGAGAAAACGACGAGCTGCGACAGCGGGTTGCCGAGCTTGAGGGCGAAGTTGCAGGCCTGCCCGACGTGCAAGGCGAGCTCGACGAGCTACGGCTGGCGGCCGAAGTCGACTTCGTCGAGATGTTTCCGACGGTTGTTGCTCGGGTGAGTTCAGACCGTCGAACCTCCGCGGAGCGGATTATCGAGATCGATCGTGGGACCGAGCACGGAATCGGTGAGGGCATGCCGGTGGTGACCGGTGAGGGTCTTGTGGGCGTGGTCATCCTGACGACTGGAAATCGCTCGGAGATTCGGCTCATCAGCGATCCGCGGGTGAACGTCGGTGTCGTGTCGAAGGGAACCCGTGTGATCGGCGTGGCGGCTGGCAATGGTGACAGCCGGAACTTGGTGGTCGATCTCGAGGAGGGTGCCGATGAGGTCGTGTCGCGATTCGCCCGCTTCGAGACCAGCGGCCTCGATGGCAGCCGCTATCCAGGCGGTATCCCAGTCGGACGGCTGGCGACCGACTCCGACGGAACCGAGCTCGAGACGTTTGCCGATCTCGATCGCTTGGCCTTCGTCACCGTCATCCTCAGTGGCGGGGATTCGCCGTGACGACTCGGTTCCGGTGGCTGCACATCGTGATCGTGGTGGTGGCGATTGTGATCGCTCAGGTCGAGACGTTTGACCAGACCCTGTTGGTTAATCGAGTTCGGCTCGATTTGCCGTTGTATCTGTTGGTCGGGATTGGCTTTGTGAGTCGCAGCGACGAGGCGCTGTTACTCGGTTTTGTGATCGGGCTCGCCGTCGATCTTTTCCAGTTCTCCCCGTTCGGGCTCAATGCGCTGCTGTTTGGTCTTGTTGGCTGGGTTCTGGCCGAGGCTCGTGTCCGCATGCTGCAACCGGGTACATCGTTCCGAACTGTCCAGGGAGCCCTCGCAGCGATCGCGATCACTGCCGTCTCGTGGTTTGCGGGAACGGTCTTCAACCAAGACCCGCCGCCCTTCAACAACGCGACACTCATCAACCTCGGAGTCATCGGTATTGTTGGCGCCGTGCTCGTGCATCCGGCGACCTTCCTTGCGGGATGGATGATCGACACCAGCATTGGTGCACAGCGAGGTGGGGCGGCTGATGCCCCAAGTCGGACCGTCGCACCGTGATCGAGATCCCGCGTCGGCGGTTTGCGGTCCTCGGCTTTGTGGCGATGCTTGTGTTCGGCTCGCTCTACGGCAAGCTCTGGTTTTTGCAGATCATGTCGGCAACGTCGTTCGAGCAGACCGCTTCGAGCAACCGCGAGCGCGAGATCATCGTGGAAGCTCCCCGAGGTCGAATTCTCGACGCAAAGGGACGGGTTCTGGCGGGCCGTCGTGAGTCGCTGGTTGTCACACTCGACTGGACGAGCCTGCGCGATCTCGATGCGGAGGAGCGATCGGAGATTTTCGCCGAGGTCTCCGACGAGCTGAACGCTGCTGGGATTAAGACAAAGACGGACGATCTGGTCGCTACCTACGACCGCGCCGCAGATGGCTCTCTGAAGCCGGTCATCGTGGCTGAGGACGTTGGCGAGCAGGTGTGGATTCTGATCCAAGAACGGGCCTACCCCGGCTTTCAGGTCGAACGCCGGTGGGTCCGGACCTATCCCTACGGCGACATCGGTGCCCACATCGTGGGGTACACGGGCACGGTTCGCAGTACCGAGCAGGCCACCGAACTCAACGCTGACAATCCGAACAAGACCTATCTCCCCGGTGACTCGCTCGGCGTCGCCGGCGTCGAGAAAATCTTCGAGCAAACCTTGCGTGGCGTCCCCGAAGTTCGACGAGTCGAGATCGATGCGTTCAACCGTGTGATTCGAACAGCCGAGGTTCTGCAGCCATCACAACCCGGCGCCGACATCCACCTGACGATCGATATCGACCTCCAGTTTGCGGCGGAGCAGATTCTCGCCGATGAGCTGCGGCTCGCTCGTCGTCGTGAGGCGAGCGAAGGCAGCTTGCCCCACGTGGGCGAGGCTGGCAGCCTGGTCGCCCTCGACGTCACGGACGGTTCCGTTGTCGCCCTCGCATCGTTCCCGACCTTCGATCCGAGCGACTTTGTGTTCGGCATCAGCGCTGAGCAGTTCGAGTTTCTCGAGAATCGGCAGGACAACCCGCTGTTCGATCGAGCGACGCGCGGCACCTACCCGGCAGGCTCGACGTGGAAGGTAGCGACGGCCTATGCCGCCCTGACCACGGGCCTGCGTACGGAATGGGAGATCTGGGAAGACGAAGGCATCTACGACATCGACGAGTGCACGGCCGGCTGCCGATTCCAGAATGCAGGCGGCGCCGTCATGGGCCCCGTCGACTTGAGAGAAGCGATTGAACGATCGAGCGACACCTACTTCTACGCCGTTGGAGCGGAGGCGTGGGAGAACCAAACCCAAGTTGGCGAAACACCGATTCAGGATGCGGCGCGCCTGTTCGGATTCGGCGAGGCGTCCGGGATCGCTCTCCCGAATGAAGCTGCGGGGCGGGTGCCGACACCTGAGAATCGTCTCGAAGAGTTTGGGACCGATTGGTTCGCAGGCGACAACGTGATCATGTCGATCGGGCAGGGCGAGGTTGCGGTCACCCCGCTCCAGCTGGCAAACGCGTACGCAACGTTGGCGACCGGGGGCACGCGCTACCAGCCCCGCCTCGTCGATCGAGCAACCGACGGTGAAAGCGGTGAAACAACGCTCGAAGTGCGCACGATTGTCGCCGCCGACGAGCCCCTCGATCCGGTGTCGCTGGCCCCGATTCGCGACGGGCTGTTCCGGGTGACGACCACCGGCACGGCGACCGAGGCCTTCACCGGTTTCCCGCTCGACACGTATCCGATCGCGGGCAAGACGGGGACTGTCGAAGTTAACAACAGGGCTGACTTCTCGCTCTTTGCCGGCTTTGGTCCTGGCCTTTCCCCGAAGTACTCGGTGGCGGCGATTCTCGAAGAGAGCGGCTTCGGTGGTGACGCCGCAGCGCCAGCCGTGCGGCGCTTCTTCGAACTCCTTGCTGGCGTGACACCGACACCGGAGGCGCCCTTGGCGACCGAAGACCGGTTCCAGTTCGAACGACCGCTGATCCCGGAGAATGCCGCTGTGCCAAACACCGACGGGGGAGTGGACGGCGACGAAGGTCAAGAGGGGAGCGACGCAACCCCAGCAACGTCGCCGGCGACGACGGCTGCGGCCGCCGACGGCGGTGTCACGGTCGATCCGGTCGACTCCACGGTTCCCGAAGCAACCCAGCCAGCCGACGCTGCGTCAACGACGGCCCCATCCACTCCGCCGCCAACAACGCCCCCACCCACGACCACCCCACCCACGACGGCACCGGCAACGACAGGCGACACCGAGGAGCCAGCACCCTCGACCTCGGCCGGTGCGACCCAGGAAGCGCCAGATCCCGCCGAGCCAGCAGCGGACGACGGCGCCTCAGACACCGCAGTGGGAGGTGAGCCCTAATGGTCGCGCTCCAATCAAGAGCCCCATCGGTTCGCGGTGAGTCACAAATCGCCAAGCTCCGAAACGTCGATTGGTCCCTGATCAGCTTTGTGCTTGCTCTCGTTCCGATTGGCATCATCGCCATCTACTCCGCAACCCGAAGCGGCGCCGGTATCGACTTCGTCTGGCGCCAAGGCATGTTCTTCGTGATCGGCCTCGGCCTGATGGCGCTTGTGTCGTCTGTTGACTACCGGGCCTTCCGAGACTTCCTCGGCGTGGTCTACATCCTCACCGGGTTGGCACTGGTGCTCGTTCTGATCATCGGGGCTGAGCGAGGCGGCACAAAGGGCTGGTTCGTGGTGTTCGGATTCTCGATACAGCCAGCTGAGTTTGCAAAGTTGTCGCTGGTGGTGGTGCTTGCCGCCATCTTCACCGGACGATCTGGGTCGGTCGATGCAAACCGCATCGTTGGCGCCCTCGGAGCAGTCGGAGCGGTGTCGTTTCTCGTGCTGCTCGAAAACGAGACCGGATCGATCCTCGTGTATGGGTTCATCTTGCTCGGGATCCTGCTTGTTGCTGGGGTGCCAGCTCGGGTGCTTCTCTTGATGATCGCGACGGGCGCAGTCATGGTGTCTGTCCTGTTGAGCAGCGACACGCTCGCTGACTACCAGCGGGCACGGTTGACGAGCTTCATCGACGCTGATGCAAACGTGCAGGAGTCGTACAACCAGCGGCAATCGGAAACGGCGGTTGGCTCGGGGGGCCTGACCGGCCATGGGCTCTTCGAAGGCCCTCAGACCCAGCTCGGTTTTGTGCCCGAGCAGCGCACCGACTTCATCTTCACCGTGATCGCCGAAGAACTCGGCTTCATTGGCGGAGCAATTGTGCTCGGTCTGCAAGCTTTCATCCTTCTGCGCATCTTCCGAGTCGCCCAACTCGCCCGAGACAGCTTTGGCGCGCTCATTTGTATTGGGGTGTTCAGCATGTTCTTGATCCAGGTTTGGCAGAACGTCGGCATGACGATGCGTCTCATGCCGATCACGGGCATCCCGCTGCCGTTTGTGTCCTACGGCGGCTCGTCGCTGATCACCTCCTTGATCGGGATCGGTTTGGTGCAAAGCGTTTCGATTCACCGCCATCGAGGCACACCGGTCGAGTAGCACTCGGTTGAAGCCATGAGACGATAAGATTTCAATCCAGTGACATCCGTTTGGCCTCTCCTCGAGCCTCGGCTGGCGCTTGTCCAGAAGCCAGCCCGCTATATCGGCTCTGAAGACGGTGCCAAGGCGAAGTCTCCCGACCCGGCACTCATCAGCTGGCTCTTCACGTATCCAGACGCGTACGAGATCGGATTGCCCAATCAGGGCCTGCAAATCCTCTACGAGATCATCAACGAGCGCGAAGACGCTCGCGCTGATCGCGGGTATGCACCTTGGGTCGATCTCGAAGAAATCATGCGGGCCGACGACATCCCGTTCTTCTCGGTCGAACACCACACCCCGGCGGCTGAGTTCGATGTGTTGGCGTTCGGGGTTTCTGCCGAGCTGACCTACACCAACGTCCTGAACTGCATTGATCTCGCCGGACTTCCGCTTCGCAGCGTCGATCGGGTCGACGGCGACACCTTGGTCGTCGCCGGCGGCCACTGCATGTTCAACCCTGAGCCGCTTGCGCCATTTCTCGACGCAGTCGTGCTTGGTGACGGCGAAGAAGCCGTCGGCGACATCACCGATGTGCTTGTCGCCGCTCGAGCGGCTGGCTCGTCGCGTGCCGAAACCCTCGAGGCTCTTGCGTCGATCGAAGGCGTGTACGTACCAAGCCTCTACAGCCCCGTGTACGACGGCCGCGCACTCATGGGCACAGCTCCGGTGTCTGACGCGGCGCCCCGCTCGGTCGAGAAACGAACGATTGCTGACCTCGCTGAGTGGCCCTATCCCAAAGAGCAACTCGTGCCGCTCACCGAGGTGGTGCACGACCGACTCAACGTCGAAGTCTTCCGCGGCTGCACTCGCGGGTGTCGCTTTTGCCAAGCCGGCATGATCACTCGCCCGGTCCGCGAGCGCCCGGCCGACCAAGTTCGCACCATGGTTGCCAACGGCATCGAGCGCACCGGCTACGACGAAGTGTCGCTCACTTCGCTCTCCACCGCTGATTTCAGCGATATCGAGCCAGTTGTAACTGGTCTGATGGACGACAGCGAGGACGCTGGCTGTGGGCCGCTGTCGGTGTCGCTACCGAGTTTGCGGGTTGACGCCTTCGGTGTCGGGATCGCAGCCCAGCTGCAGCGAGCCAAGCGCTCTGGCCTCACCTTTGCGCCAGAAGCCGGCACGTGGCGCATGCGCCAAATCATCAACAAGTTGATTCGCGAAGAAGATCTCTACGAAGCCGTCGATGCGGCGTTTTCGCAGGGCTGGCAGCGAGTCAAGCTCTACTTCTTGATCGGTTTGCCGTCAGAAACCGACGAAGACACCCTTGGCATTGCCGAACTCGCCAACCGGTGTGCCGAAATCGGTCGCACCTACAACCGCCGAGCGAGCGTGACGGCGTCGGTCGGTGGATTTGTTCCAAAGCCGTTCACGCCCTTTCAGTGGTTTGGCCAGAACACCGCTGATGAACTGCAACGCAAGGTCAATCTGCTGCGCGACGCAACGCGCAAGATGAAGGGTGTGCAGATCAAGTGGCACGACCCTGCCGCCACCATGGCCGAGGGGCTCATGTCGCGGGGCGATCGGCGCATGGCTGATGTCATCGAAACCGTCTGGCGTAACGGTGGCACCTTCCAAGAGTGGTCAGAGCATTTCGAGCTCGATCGCTGGACAGACGCGATGAGCGCTCACGGACTCGACGTCGAGTGGTTCGCCTACCGCCATCGGACCGAAGACGAAGCCCTCCCGTGGGATCACCTCTCTGCTGGGCTGCACAAAGACTTCTTGTGGGACGACTGGCAAGATGCTCTCGCCGAAGTCGGATTGCCCGACTGCCGGTGGACACCGTGCTACGACTGTGGCGCCTGCACGGGTTACGGAATCGAGCATGTGGTCGCCTCGGCTACCCCGCCGGCTGGCGGCAGCCAGGGAACCGGGCAAGATCTCGCGACCGGAGGTGCCGTGCCCGTTTCACTGGGTAAGCGCCCGGTTGCCCCCATCGCTGAAACACCAGCGGCAACCTCTCCGGCGATGGGTTCCACGACGTGAACGCCACGCCCCGATTCACCGTTCGACTTCGGTTCACGAAGTCAGGCAAAGTCCGCTTCGTCAGCCACCGCGATGTGGCCCGAATCATTGAACG
Source organism: uncultured Acidimicrobiales bacterium (assembly GCA_937976305.1). Lineage (GTDB taxonomy): Bacteria > Actinomycetota > Acidimicrobiia > Acidimicrobiales > SZUA-35 > CALEWY01. The sequence continues at coordinate 35,772 of CALJSB010000024.1, read as the reverse complement.
TTCCATCAAAAAGCTCAGGCTTCCAGTTTCGTACTCCGAAGGATTCTCACCCCGTCCACGCATCAGCTTCGGCTTGGCGTTGACGGTGGCATATGAATCAGAAGCCGAATTCCTCGACATCGATTTCGTCACGCCGATCGATCTCGAGGACCTGCCGGCCCGGCTCACTGCTGCGCTGCCCGACGGTCTTGCCGTCAGCGCGGCGAAGCACATCGAGCCCGGCACGGCGTCGCTTCAGGAGTCCATCTCCTGTTGCCGTTGGATCATCGAAGTACTTGGTGATCCGACCGACGTGACAGCTGCAGTGTCTACAACGCTCGATGCGCCAGAGCTCATGCTCGAACGCGTGCGCAAAGGGAAGACCACCACAGTCGATGTCCGCCCTGCGATCGTCAAGATCGACATCTCTGGGCCGACAGACAGCGGTGTGCGGCTCGTGACAGAACTCGCCACATTGGCACCGTCGATCCGACCCGCGGAATTTGTCCGTGTGCTGTCGCCCGACTTCGCCGAGGGCAAGGTCTGTCGCACCCACCAGTTCATTCAACAAGCCAACGGCGACCGGTTCGAGCCCATCGAGGCTCCTGGTTCGCCCGCCGCACTTCAGATGAGCGCGACGAGCGCGACCCCCACATCGGCGGTCCGTGAGCTCTCGCCCGCGAGGAGTGCGTCATGAGAAGGGAAAACACCCATGAACGTGTCCGAGAACGGCGGCGACGACGCCGCCGATCGGGGACCAAACGACGGAGCTCGTTCCCGGCCGACCGCCCCTAAGGCGAGTCAGTCTGACGCTCCAAAGCCGAAAATCGGCGACACTCGGCCCGGACCGGTGCCGACAGCAAACGATCAACCTGAACGTACGCAAGCCTCAAGTAAGCAACCGTCAAGCAAGCAAGCCTCAAGTGGGCAAGCCTCGAGCAAGCAAGCCCCCAGTAGGCAAGCAGAGTCGGACACCAATACAACGAAGTCCAGGGGCGGTAACTCCGGGAACCGCCAAAAGGGCTCTGGGCAGGGCAAGACGGCCCAAAACAAGGGCCAGAACAAGAACAACCAGGCCAACGGCGGCCAAGCCAAGCAACAGGACGGCCAGCCAGGCCGAGGCTCATCAGACGAGGACGGGTCAGCAGACTCGAACGACGTTGGCGACGGCAGTAGCCCTGCGGCAAAGCGACGTCGGCGCCGCCGGCGTGGCGGAAAGAAGCGTCCTGAAGGCGGCCAGCCGGTCGAGGCAGTTGTTGCTGACGGGCCGGTAGAGCTCGACGAAGCGCAGCTCAGCCGTCGCCGCGGCCGTAGTCGAAACGGGCGTCCGGTCGGCCGCTACTTGATGGTGGTGTCCAAGAAGGAAGAAGCGACCCACATCGCGGTGCTCGAAGGTCGTCACCTGATCGAGTACTACGTGTCTCGCCCGAGCGACGATGTCTTTCAGATTCACGGCAACATCTATTTGGGCAAGGTCCAGAACGTGTTGCCGGGCATGGAAGCTGCCTTCGTCGACATTGGCACTCCCAAGAACGCGGTGCTGTACCGCGGCGATGTGCAGTACGACAAGTCCGATCTCGACGATCCGAACGCTCGGCCCAAGATCGAGCAGCTGCTCAAGCCCAAGCAAACGGCGCTGTGCCAGGTCACCAAGAACCCGATCGCCCACAAGGGGGCTCGCCTCACCACCGAGGTGTCGTTGCCTGGCCGATTCGTCGTGCTCGTCCCCAACAGTGACACCTACGGCATCTCAAAGCGTCTGCCCGACCAAGAGCGACGTCGTTTGCGCCAGATCCTCGACAAGGCACGGCCCAAGGGTCACGGCCTGATCGTGAGAACCGCAGCCGAGAACGTCACGGCGGAAGAGATCCAGCGAGACGTCGCGGGTCTCGTCCAGCAGTGGGAACAGATCGAAGCCATGGCGAAGAGCTCGAAGTCGCCTGAACTGCTCTATCGCGAACCGGACATGTCGACTCGGATGATTCGCGAGGAGTTCAACAAGGAGTACCGAGGCGTCATCATCGACGACCAGTTGCTCTTCGACGAGGTGTCTGACTACATCTCGGTGATTACTCCTGCGCTGGCTGACCGTGTTGAGTATTACGACGAGGCGTCCGAGGGCTTACCTCTCCTCGAGCGACATCATGTGCATGAACAGCTGCACAAGGCGCTCGACCGCAAGGTGTGGCTGCCAAGTGGCGGTTCGTTGATCATTGAAGGCACCGAGGCGTTGACCGTCATCGATGTCAACACCGGTAAGAACGTCGGCTCGTCGAGCCTCGAAGAGACGGTTTTCAGGAACAATCTCGAGGCAGCTGAAGAAGTTGCACACCAGCTACGACTTCGCGACATCGGCGGCATCATCGTCATCGACTTCGTCGACATGGAAGATCGCAAGAACCGCGACGAAGTGATGCGCGTCTTCCGGAAGGCTCTGGCCCGGGACAAGACACGAACCCAAGTCTTCGAGATCAGTGAGCTTGGTCTTGCTGAGATGACGCGTAAACGCATCGGTGAGGGTTTGCTCGAATCGTTGTCGTCGAGTTGTCCCCACTGCACTGGGCGTGGTCTCAACCTCGAAGAGTGGATCGGGCCAGTGAAGAACAACGGCGCCAGCAGCGTTGGCTCCGGGGGTGGCAAATCTCGCCGTTCTGGAGGGAAATCCCGCTCTCGTAAGCGTTCGTGAAGCCTGTGAGCACAGGCACGCCAAACGTGCGTCTCATTCACCAGAGCTGGCGCTAGTCTTGTGCCACTATGTACGCAGTCGTGGCCACTGGTGGCAAGCAATATCGCGTCGAGGAAGGCCAGACCCTTCAGGTTGAACGGGTCGGTACTCCTGGCGACAACATCGAACTCCGTCCCGTCCTCTTGGTCGACGGCGACAACGTGTTGTCGACGCCCGATCAGCTGAGCGGCGTCACCGTCTCGGCCAAGATCGTCGACGAAGTCAAAGGCAAGAAGATCGACGGCTTCACCTACAAGTCGAAGACAAACCAGCGGCGTCGGTACGGCCACCGCCAGACCTACGCCAACATCGAAATCACCGGAATCAAGCGAGGCTGATATGTCGAAGACCAAAGGTGGCGGTTCCACACGAAACGGCCGCGATTCCGAGAGCAAGCGCCTTGGTGTCAAGGTCTTTGACGGCACCGCCGTCGGATCGGGCGCCATCATCGTGCGCCAGCGCGGAACCAAGTTTCATCCGGGCCACAACGTGATGAAGGGCGGCGACGACACGCTGTTCGCCACTGCGCCCGGCAAGGTCAAGTTTGGCTTCCGCAAGGGACGCAAGCTCGTCGACGTGATTACCGACTGATTTTCGGGATAGGTAACCTTTCCCGAAAGCCCGCTGGAGCCTAAAGGTTCCCACACCTAGTGCCGATTGAACGGCCATGGTGTCGGTTCTACGGCGGTACAAATCAGCTCATCGAGCTGCAACGAAGACTCACCGTCGGATCGGCGATGAAGCTTCAAAGGGTGTCGGCCTTGACCGTCGCTCCGAGCGAGGCGCTTCGATGGTGGAAGCCGCCATCGTCACCCCCGTCTTCCTGCTGATTCTGTTCGGCCTGCTCGAGTTCGGCCTACTGGCCCGCTCCGAGCTCACGACGACGTTTGCTTCACGAGACGGTGGCCGCGTTGCCAGCGTCTACAGCAACGACGCCAACGCCGACTTCTGGATTCTCGAGTCGATCAAGCACTCGATTGATCCGCTCGGCGAAGAGAACATCGACTACGTAGTGGTTTTCCGGGTGGAGAACGTCGGCGATGAGATGAACCCGCTGTGTCACACACAGTCCGTCTCTGCTGCATCTGATCCGGTCCGCCCCTGCAACCGCTACACCCAAAACGAGATCAACCTTCCGCTGTACTACGCAGACAACGTCACACCAACCGGTTTCTGGGGTTGCGACGTCGTTCCGGGGAAAGCAGTTGACGATGCGTGGTGCGCCAAGGATCGCGAAACCTCACTGTCTGCGGGTCTCGACCTCATCGGCGTCTACGTGAACGCCAAGCACTTCTACATCACCGGATTCTTCGGAGATGAGCGCCCGGTTGATGACGTCACGATCATTCAGATCGAGCCAGAGGAAGCATGATGCGGCGACAGAAGCGCACCCAAGAAGCGACGAATGAGCGCGGCTCGATCATCGTCGAACTGGCCATCGTTTTGCCCTTGTTGATGACGCTGCTTCTCGGCATGTTCGAGATCACCATGGCATGGAGGACGACCCAGACCACCGTGCAAGCAAGCCGAACTGCCGCTCGTACCGCCACCCAGCTCGGCGAGAACGACCTCGCCGATCAAGCAGCCCTCAAGGCCATCGAAGCCTCCTTCGGCGACGATGCCGTCAACATCACCGGCGTGATCTTCTGGGAGGTCCCACAGGACACCAGCGGATTCCCGACGGACAACACGGTGCCGGCGGCGTGCATCGCAGCGGTGAACAACAGCACCCCGATTTCGCCGCCGACCGAGAACTGCAATGTCTACGGTCCAGACGATATTGCTGACATCGACAACCCGACTCGGTTCGATACGAGTCCGGCACAGACCGACAACGGCTGCGGTATCGGGCGCTCGGCCAACTGGTGCCCGTCGCAGACTCGTACGTCTCGTCAGGTGTCAGCCACCTACATCGGGGTCTGGATTGAGTACGAGCGTGACTACGTGAGCCATGTGCTCCCAGGTGATAGTCACAAGATTCGTCAAACCGCCATCATGCGGGTTGAACCGGAAGCGAGCTAGCAATGATGGAAATCGATGTGCTTGAGTGCCCGTTGACGGCACCTCACGAAACGGTTGTCGAGCTCGATTCGTCTGCTTCGGACAACAACAAGAAGAAGCAGGCTGGCTATGTGCTGGCAACGACGGCTCTGATGCTCGTGCCGCTCATGATCTTCGCCGCCTTCGCAACCGACGTCGGCGCCTGGTATGTCCGGTCTCAGCAGATTCAGCGCACCGTCGATGCGGCGGCGCTTACTGCCGTGGTGTGGATGCCGAACCTCCCAATCGCTGAGGAGCATGCTCTCGAAGCAATCAGAATCAATGGTTATCCGAACGCGCAGCTCGTTGATCGCGCCACCTTCGATGCCGCAACTGGACCAACGGTTGACCCCATGGTTGTTGTCGAACGAGTCGGCGATCAGCAGGTGCGTGTCGATCTTCGTGCCAACGGTGAGGTCTATTTCGGCGGCGTGGTCGCCGAGCTTGCTGATGGCATCGGCATCAGCCGGTTTGCCGTGTCTGAATACGTGCTGCCGGTGGAGTTCGGTTCGCCGACAAACATCATCGGCTGGGGTGATCAGATCATCGCCGGTGATCCGGTCAACGCCTGGGCCGGCATCATGGGGTATTGCCAGCCTGCCCACTTCGGTGATGTCCGAGCCGCGGCCTATCGAGAGCAAAATGGCTGTCAGAACGCCTCTGGAGTAAGGCTCAACGCAAATGCGGTGCGGAACGCAGCGCCAAATGACACGTCGCCGCCCGTCGTCGGTAACACCATTGCCAACCCGAACCATCAGACCGAAGGTTTCTACTTCGTTGTCGACGTTCCCCAAGGCCGCACGGCTGCCACCAACGTGTGGCTGTTCGACGCTGGCTACTGCAACGCCGCCGCAGTGCAAGGCAACAAGCCGCAGCGAGACAGCGGCGACGTGCGGATGGACTTCACCCTGTGGGATGGCACCAACACGCCGCTCGACGACTCTGACCTTGAGAACCCACTTCTGTATCGCCCGGGTGCCGACACCTCAGATTGCAACAATTGGACCAACCCTCCGGGCTGGATCATCCCAATCGACAACGTCGGCGGTGTCGATCAGAACGCTGGTCGCTGGTTCGTCCAGGTGCAAAACGATGAAGTTTCACCCAACAGCTACGCCGGCTTCGGCCGAGGCGTCTCGTACTACTCGGTTGGCGCCTGGGACGTTGGCATCAACACTCCGTACACCTGCTTCACCTACGACCCCGCCCCTTGCGTCGGTGTGTATGCCCGTGATCAGCTTCCCGTTCGAACGGCCGCCACCGGTGATGTTTCGGAATTCTTCTTGGCCAACATCGACCCTATCCACGATGGCAAGCAGCTCGAACTCAACATGTATGACCTCGGTGAGGGCATGGACTACGTCCAGATCCTCGATCCCAACGGTGTCGCTGTTCCGTTCACATGGGTCACTGACGATCCGGCCGGCACTGAACCGACCGAGATCGGCGCTGGAACCAAGACCCAAGAAGACTGCACCGGTCTCGCCTCGACGGTCGCAAACGGCCTGTCGGGGGTCAACTGTCTCCAAGTAGGCCAGAACGGTGTCCAGGGCCTGAGTGGCACCAACTGGAGCGACGGTGGTCGTTTCAACGGTCGATGGGTGACAGCCGTGATCGATCTCGATCAGGCCAGCTACTTCACCGGCACGACTAACTGGTGGAAGATTCGCTACGTCAAGAAGGTCGGCGTCGACTCCAACGACTGGACCACCTGGGAAGTTCGGGTCATCGGCGACCCGGTTCGACTGGTCGACTGATGTGTTGCGGGCGGTGACCGCCCAGCCACAACTGAGCCCCCAGCCACGACTCAGCCCCCAACCACAATGAATCTCGGTGCCGGGCTCGGAGCCTGGTTCGTAGACTCTCGGAGTGTCCAACTTCGTCGATGAGAGCAACATCTGTGCCCGTGCCGGTGACGGCGGGGCCGGATGTGTCTCGATGCGCCGTGAATCGCACGTGCCCATGGGCGGCCCAGACGGCGGCGATGGAGGCGACGGCGGCAACGTCTGGTTCGAGGCTGACCCCAACGTGGCGTCGCTGTTGGCCTTTCGCGATCATCCGCACCGCATCGCCACCAGTGGCACCCACGGCAAAGGCTCTGGTCTGCACGGCAAGCGCGGCAACGACATGATCGTCAAGGTCCCCGTTGGGACGGTGGTGCTCAGTCACGAGACCCGCGAGCCACTGGCTGACCTGTCGAACCCTGGCGACCGGTGGATGGCGGCCCGGGCCGGCGCTGGTGGCAGAGGGAACGCAAAGTTCCTGTCGAATCGACGCCGAGCTCCGATGTTTGCCGAGCAGGGTGAGCGGGGCGAAGAGACCTGGTTTCGGCTCGAACTCAAGCTCATGGCCGATGTGGCCCTCGTTGGCTACCCCAACGCAGGCAAGAGCACACTCATTTCGGTGCTTTCTGCCGCCAAGCCAAAGATTGCCGACTATCCCTTCACCACCCTTGAGCCCAACCTCGGCGTGGTGCGAGTCGACGACGACAACGAGTTCGTGGTCGCTGACATTCCCGGCCTGATCGAGGGCGCAGCCGAAGGTCATGGCCTCGGGCACCAGTTCCTTCGCCATGTCGAGCGAGCCCGAGTGATTGTGTATCTCCTCGATCTCGCCTCAGTCGATGGTGATTCACCGGCCCGACAACTCGCAGTCCTGCGCAACGAGCTGGGGGAGTATCAACCAGATCTGCTCGATCGCCCGAGCATTGTGGTTGGCTCTAAGGGCGACGTGCTCGAGGCCTCTGACTGGGGCGACGATGCCGAGGTTGAGTTGACGATTTCTTCTGTCACCCAGACCGGTCTCGATCCGCTCAAATGGCGCCTGGCCCAACTCGTCACTGAGGCCCGCGGGGTGGAGGAAGAACACGACGGCTTCGTCATCCACCGTCCCGAGCCGGTGGGAGTGCAGATCGTCAGAGATGACGACGGCGCCTACCGGGTGGCCGGTCGGCAAGCCGAGCGCACCGTTGCCCTCTCTGACCTCACCGATCCTGGTGCCCTCGACTACGCACTCGAGCGGCTCGAGAAGCTCGGTGTGTACAAGGCGCTTGCCAAAGCCGGGATCGTCGAAGGCTCGACGGTGCGCGTCGGCACCTTTGAGTTCGAGTATTACAACGACTGATGTCTGCACCCACCGCCAATACGATTGTGGTGAAGATCGGATCATCGTCGGTCACGACCGATGGAGCGATCGAGCAAACAGCAATCGACAAGCTCGCCACCGAAGTTGCGTCGTTGTGCGCTGGCGGTTGTCGCGTCGTCATCGTCACCAGTGGGGCCATCGCTGCCGGGCTGCCATTGCTCGGCAAAGAGAGGCCAAAGCCCGGGAAAGACGATGCCCTGCTACGGGCAGCATCGGCAGTGGGGCAACCCTCGGTGATGCGGGCGTTCGAGCTGGCGTTGGGTGCTCATGGGCGCCGAGCGGGCCAAATTTTGCTCGCCCCCACCGATTTCATGTTGCGCCGCCGCTACCTGAAGAGCCGGGGCACACTCGATGCGCTCCTCGATCTCGGTGTGGTGCCCGTCGTCAATGAAAACGATGCCATCGCAGACGACGAAATTCGCTTTGGCGACAACGACCGACTTGCTGCGCTGGTCGCCCACCTGATCGATGCTGATCTGTTGGTCCTGCTCACCGATACCGAGGGCCTGTTCACCGCCGACCCTCGCACCAATCAAGATGCGTCGCTGATCGAAGAGATCGTTGCGATCGACCAGCAGCTCGAAGACCTTGCTGGTGGCCCTGGCGATGAGAACGCCACCGGCGGTATGGCGTCGAAGCTCGCGGCAGCAAAGATCGCGACATGGAGCGGTGTTGAGACCGTGATTGCCCATGCCGGACGACCGGGTGTGCTCGCTGATGCCGCCGCGGCGTATGCCGGAGTGGGCGCTCAGTCGAACCCTGCAACTGGTTCTGGCGTTGGTACCCGCTTTGTCGCCAGGCCGAGCCGACTGGCCGCTCGCAAGCTGTGGATTGCCTTTGCCCTACCCGCAAAGGGACAGGTCGTTGTCGATGCTGGAGCTCGGCAAGCACTCACCGACAGGGGCCGCTCGCTCTTGCCAGCCGGGGTGCAGGGTGTGACGGGAACGTTTGCGCCCGATGATGCGGTCGAGGTCACCGACCCAGACGGTGTGGTGTTCGCCAAGGGACAGGTGCGCTGGTCAAGCGCCGACCTGTTGACGCATGCCGGCAAGCAGACCTCTGCCATCCCGCGTGAGCTCGCCGATGAAGTCATCCATCGCGATGCGCTCGTTGTGTTGCCGGGTTAGCGCCGGCGAGGGCGCTCAGGCGGTTTCGGTCTCGCCCTCGACCTGCGACGTTGCGGCTTCAGCGGAATCGGCGACCGATGCAGCCTCTTCGTTGAGACCGAGCTGAGCTCGGATCTCGCTGAGGCGGCTCTGGGCCTCGACGTTGAGCGAAGCCTGCTCGACTTCGAGCATACGACCTTCAACCGACTCGGCGTTCAGCTCGGAGGCACCCTTGGCCTTGGCGTAGCGGCTCTCGACCTTCTCGCGAACCTCTTCGAACGACGGAACGTCCTGGCCGACCTGTTCGTTGAGCGAGGTCATCGCAACGTTGAGCTGTTCTTGCATCTTGGCTTGGTCGAGCTGGGAGAGAAGCTTCTGGCGTTCGGCGAGCTTCTTCTGGAGAGCTGAGGAGTTTTGGGTGACGGCGCTCTTGGCCTGATCAGCGGCCTGCGAGGCCTGGAGGTGGAGCGACTTGAGGTCTTCGACCTCACGCTCGAGCACGATCATGCGGTTGGCGAATGCCTCAGCCGCTGAGGTGTACTCCGTCATCTTCTTCTCGTCGTTTTTCTTCTGCGCGTCGTCGGCCATCATCACGGCCTGGCGGGCGTTGTTGCCGACCTTTTCGTATTCTTCCATCGCTCGATTGAGCCGGATTTCGGTCTGCTTTTGGTTGGCGATGACGTTGGCCGCCTGCTCCTTGAGGCGACGATGCTGCTCTTGGGCCTCTTGGATGGCTTGTTCGAGCTGCACCTTGGGATCCGCCCTCGACTCGAAGTCGCCCGAGAGCTTTGCCGTCGTGTAATTCCACCAGCGCTTGAAGAGCTTGAGCATGGGGCGATGTTAGTCGGGGTTTTTGTCGAGGAGGCGACCAACAGCCGCAATCAGACTTGTGGGGGATAGCGGCCAGACTTGAGGTGGATAGCCACCTAATTGGTCGTTCCTCGACGACCCCCACGCACTCCTGGCGTCAGGAACTGGTCGGGCGATAGCCCTGGAACCGGAGCAACCCGATGTAGCTGCCCAAGGCGGCGATGCCGAGAACGATGCCTTCGAAAGGCATGGGAATGTCGGCCAGCACACGAATCGCCAGGACGACAACGCCAGCGCCGAGCCCGGCGGCGATGACCGGCACCACGAGCCCTGATGAGGTGGTGCGCCGAATGGCTCGGTTGAGGTTGCGTCGCAAGAGCGCCCACTCGACCCACGAGGCGCCCAAGGTCCCGAGCCCGATGCCGACGGGGCCGAGGTGAGCGACGCGATCGGCGTTGACCCGGTCAGCAACATCGACAGGCTCCCACGGAGGGAAGTGGGGGAGCGCATCCCATCCCGTCACTACCCCGTCGACGACCATGAGTCGGTCGGCTTGAAACATCACGAGCAACGTGATCACGAGCAACACGACCAGTCGAACGAGCGCGATACGGGCGGGCGTGACGGTGTCGCCAAGAGCAAAGAGTGCGTTCTGAGTGACCCGAGCCGACATTGCCGCCGGCAACGCGAGGGCGTAGACCGCCATGGTCAGTCCGAAGACGACCGAGTTGTCGGCGGAAAGATCTCCTTCGAGAAGCTGGTTGGGCCAGCGAAACAGGGTGTCGGCCAGAGCACCACCGCCGAAGACGAGCAATGCCGTGACGAGGCCAGCAGGGAGCGCAACTTTGCGGAGTCCGATCTCGACCCGGCGAGCCACGTGATCGGTCCGATCGCTACGGCGAGACATCTCGGTCAGCTCAGTGGCCGCAATGCTGAAGCCGAACAGGCTGATGGGCAGGAGATACAGCGGCGCGACCAGCCCGAGCGTTGCCAGCCCACCCTGCACGAGAAAGCTGGCAAGCACGAGGTCGAGAAAACTCGAGATCTGCACGACTCCTCGGGCGCCGACTGCTGGCCCGAACCGCCGCAACACGACACGTACCTCGCCGTCGCGGCGCAGGTGCGGCGTCACGCCCTGGGTCAGAACCCGGACTCGAGGGATCTGTACCGCGACCTGCAAGAAACTGCCGACGAGAACGGCGATGGCAAGCCACGTTGCCGCTCGGTCGGCATTGTCGAACGCTCGCGCAATCGAAGCCTGCTCAGAATCGCCGGCAGTGTCCGCCAACGCGAAGGCCACTGCGGCGGCGCCAAGCGTGACGATCTGCGCAAGGTTCCAGAGCGCTGGAGCGGCGTAGGAGAGAAAGTACTGACGGTGTGAGTTGAGAATGCCAAGGCACCACGCTGAGATGCCGAGGAGACCGATGCCGACCGCAGTGATCCTGGTGAGCTCGACTGCCTTCTCACGGGTTGCGTCTTCGGCAATACCCCAGCCGATCAATCCAATGATGGGCCCGGCAAAGAGCACGATCAACGCAACGATGATCACGATTGCCGCCGTGAGCAGGCCGAGCACACCACCTGCCACCCGTCGAGCCTCGGCCTCCTGGCGGTCTTCCACCAACCGGGCGTAGACAGGCACGAACGACGCCGACAACGAACCCTCGCCGAGAAGGTTTTGCACGATGTTGGGAATCCGCATTGCCACCCGAAAGGCCTCGGCCGCCGGCGTGATACCGAGCGTGGCGCCGATCAATATCTCGCGGACAAGCCCGAGGACGCGCGAGAGGCCAATGCCTGCTGCCGCCCGGTTCGAACCACTCACGAAGACGTTGTGTCCTCAGGCGGGTCGCCCTCGTCCTGTCCCGGTCGGGCCGCGTCATCCTGTCCCGATGGGGCCGCGTCATCCTGTCCCGATGGGACAGCGGCAATGTCTTCGACCTCGAGGGTGGTCAACTGCTCATCGGTCGGATCGTCAACCTCGACGAGGCGCGTGGCGTGGCGGGCAACGGCGGCTTCGAACAGATTGCGCGCGAGGCGGCCGTTTCCAAAGCCGTGGCCGCGCTCGTGGGTCCCGAACCAAGCGGCCGCTGCTTCCTCAGCCTCAGGCGTCAGCTCGTAATGGCCGCCGCCGGCAATGAGTTTCAGAATCGCGACCAGTTCGTCGCTCTCGTAGTCGGGGAAGGCGATCGTCTTCGGGAAGCGGCTGCTGAACCCCGGGTTGGCCCCCACGAGCTCTGCCATCTCTTTTGGGTAACCGGCCAGAATGACCACCATCGAGTCACGACGGTCTTCCACCTGCTTCACGATCGCGTCGATGGCCTCGCGGCCAAAGTCCTTCTCTCCGCCTCGGATCAACGAATACGCCTCGTCGATCAGCAGCACGCCTCCGTCAGCGCCTTCAAAGACTTCAGCCACCTTCGCTGCGGTCTGGCCGACGAACCCGGCAACGAGGCCGCTGCGGTCGACTTCAGTGAGATGGCCTCGTTCGACAATCTCGAGGCTGCGATAGATGCGAGCCAGCAGACGGGCCACGGTCGTTTTCCCGGTGCCAGGGTTGCCGCTGAACACGAGGTGCTTGTTGGAGTCGATGACGGGCAAGCCGCGATCAGCGCGAAGCTTCTGCACCTGCAGCAAGGCGCTGAGCAGCCGCACCTCTTCCTTGACGGCGTCGAGGCCAATGAGACCGTCGAGCTCCGCCAGTAGATCTTCGAGTGGTTCGGCAGGTAGTGGCTCGGGAGCCACATTGGCGGACTCAGCTTCGGTGTCGGAGGTCGTGGACTTGGTGTCCGGTCCTTCGGCGCCAGCAGACGCGCTCGCCCGAGTGGGGATTCGATCGAGCAGAAGGCGACGAAACTCGACGATGGCCCGCAACTCATCGTCAGAGGGGTAGCGATCGAGCGAGGCAACGGTGTGAGCGAGGGCCATCGACTCGTCGTAGTAGGTACGAGCGAGAACGGTGTTGCGGCGCTCGTCGACCTGCTTGAGCGTCATGAACAACGACGATGGTTCGGTGATCCACGCCCTTTTCTCGGCGATCAGCGTCGAGCCGCGGAGATCATTCGGCGTCGCAGCGCCGGGGAGGAGGTCGTGACGAGCGAAGGCTGCAATCAAGGCCCACAACTCGTCGTCGGTGTGTCGACCGTCGGCATCGATGATGGCGCAGCTCAGGTTGAAGGCCTCAACAGTGGCATCTCGATCGAGCTTTTTGCCGTCGACTGAGGTTCCGACGGCGGCTTCCTTCAACGCTGTTCCAACGACGTTTGAATAGCGTTCGACTGCATCGGCCAAGCCTCGGTCCATAGCGTTGTGAGCCTAGCCACGGCGCGGCAAGCTCGCCGTGAAGCTCAGCGGTGCCACAGGCGGTGTGCATTTGGCCTGGTTGGCAGGCCGTGTGCATTTGGCCCGCTAATTTGTGAGGCGAAGCACTCCCGCCAGTACGGTGTCGCTCATGGCCCACCGTTTTGAGTCTGTTGAAGCTGTCCGAAAGAGCCTCGGCGAGGTCGAGTACCTCGCTGACGACGGCATCGCAGGAATCGCATATCTCGCTGACCGTCTCGACAAACCTGTCCTTATCGAAGGCCCGGCCGGAACGGGCAAGACCCAGCTCGCCAAGTCGGTCGCCGAAATGCTTGGCGCCCGCCTCATTCGCCTGCAGTGCTACGAGGGCCTCGACGAGTCCAAAGCTCTCTACGAGTGGAACTACAAGAAGCAGCTGCTTCGTATCCAGACCGAGAAGACCGACGACGTCGACTGGGACAACATCCAAGACGACATCTTCTCGAACGAGTTTCTGCTCACGCGGCCACTCCTCGAGGCGATCAGCGCCGACGACCCCGTTGTGCTCTTGATCGATGAGGTCGACCGCGTCGAGGTCGAAACCGAGGCCCTGCTGCTCGAGATCCTGTCCGACTATCAGGTGTCGATTCCCGAGCTGGGCACACTCGAGGCCAAGCAGATCCCATTGGTGTTCCTGACCTCCAACAACACTCGTGAGCTTTCCGAGGCACTCAAGCGCCGTTGCCTGTTCCTCCACCTCGACTATCCCGAGATGGAGCGAGAGAAGGAGATCGTCCTCACCAAGGTGCCGGACATCACCGAGAACTTGGCTGACCAAGTCGCTCGCATTGTTCGTTCGATCCGCCAGCTCGAGCTCAAGAAGGCGCCGTCGGTCTCAGAGACGATTGATTGGGCCCGCACGTTGATCCTGCTGGGAATCGATCAGATCACTGAGCAAGATGCCGTTGAGACCGCCAACGTCCTGCTGAAGTACCGCAGCGACATCGAAAAGGTGGTCAAAGAGTTCTCAACGAACTCCAGTGCTCACTTCGAGGCTGTCGGGAGCTGAACGTGACCGACACCACGGGTGTTGCCACCGATCCGGGAGCAGACAGTCCGCTCTTCAACCTGATCGAGGGATTCGTCGTCGAGTTGCGCACGGCCGGTTTGCCGGTGTCGCTTGTCGAGAATATCGACGCGGCGCAAGCCGTCCGCCACATCCCGATCGAAGATCGCGCCGCATTCAAGTACGCGCTCGCCGCGACCTTGGTGAAGAACAACGCCCACTGGAAAACCTTCGAGACGCTCTTCGAGGTCTACTTCTCGCTGCGAGGCAACGAGTACGCACTCGACCCTGACGGCGACGACCCGTTCGGTGAGGGCGACTTCGAAGATGGCGAGAACCCCGACGGCCCGCCCGGCCAGGGCGGCGAGGGTGGGGGAGAAGGTCTGAGCCCTGAAGAACTCGCCGAGCTGCTGTACCAGGCGCTCATGAAGGGTGACCAGGCCCTCATGCGGGCCCTGGCCAAACAGGCAGTGAAGCGCTACGCCGGTATGGAGCCTGGCCGCCCTGTTGGTGGCACGTACTACCTCTACCGAACACTCAGGAATCTCGATCTCGACGGCATGCTCGAGCGGCTCATGGATCAGTCGCGCGAAGACGCGGGCGACGACATGTCGTCCCTCGACGAGCGACTGCAGAAGGACGAGTACGAGCATCGACTCGAGGAGCTCCGCAAAGAGATCGAGGCCGAAATTCGTCGTCGGCTCGTGGCCGATCGTGGCGCAGAAGCTATGGCGAAGACGCTTCGTAAGCCACTGCCCGAAGACGTCGACTTCATGCACGCCAGTCGCGACGAGATGGCCAATCTCCGCCGGGCGATCTACCCGCTGACTCGCAAGCTTGCTGTGCGTCTCGCTCGCAAGCGCCGCCACGGCCGCAAGGGCCCGCTCGACTTCCGCAACACGGTCCGGCACTCGCTGAGCTACGGCGGCGTTCCCGCCGAGCCGAAGTTTCGATATCCGAGGCCATCAAAGCCGGAGATCATCGTGATCGCCGACATCTCCGGATCGGTCGCTGCGTTCGCTCGTTTCACGTTGCATCTGGTCTACGCCATCTCGAGCCAGTTCTCGAAGGTGCGAGCCTTTGTGTTCATCGACGGTCTCGACGAGGTCACCCGTTTCTTCGAGGGGGTCGACGACATCGCCGAAGCCGTGCACCGCGTCAACACCGAGGCCGACGTGGTGTGGGTCGACGGACACTCCGACTACGGACACGCGTTCGAGGTGTTCTGGGAGAACTTCGGCAAAGAGGTCGGCCCGAAGAGCACTGTGCTCGTCCTCGGTGATGCTCGCAACAACTATCACGCTTCGCAGGCTTGGATCATGAAAGAGATCCAGCACCGGGCCCGCAAGCTGTTCTGGCTCAACCCTGAGCCGAAGGCCTACTGGAACACTGGCGACTCGATCGTCGGCGAGTACGGGGCGCACTGCGATGGCGTGTTTGAGGTGCGCAACTTGCGGCAACTCGAAGGATTCGTCGACAACCTCGTCTGACCGTCCCGGCCAGTGCCGTCTTGCCGTCCCGGCGAATGTGAAAAAGCTGTGAACCGAGTGCATCCGTTCAGGATCCCTTCGGCGAATGAGTGGGTATGACAATGACCGTCACGAGCCCGAAGGGACTCGCTTTGGAAACGCCCTGGCGCATTCCATCGTGGACGGTTGGATATATTCGCCCGGTGCCCGCCACCCTTGAGGAACGATTCGTCGCAGGCGACGAACTCGCATTACGAGAGGCGTTCGACGAATACGGGCCGCTGATCATCGGTTTGTGCCGCCGCCTGGTGGGCCGAGACGCCGAAGACGTGGCCCAACAGGCCTTCGTGGCGGCATGGAACGGCCGGAGCCGATTCGATACCGGCAAGGGTTCGCTCAAGTCGTGGCTCGCTGGAATCGCTCGCTTCAAGTCGATCGACCACTTGCGAGCCATTAACCGCCGTCCTCAGTCAACAGGCGCCGAACCCCAGGACCTGGGTGAGATGCAGGCCGATGCCAGCCGCGTGACTGACCGAATGGTCCTCACCGAAGCGCTGGCTCGGCTCTCCGATGAGCGGCGGGTTGTCGTAGAGTTGGCGTTCTATGGCGACATGACCCACTCCGAGATCAGCGACAAGCTCTCGATGCCGCTTGGCACCGTCAAGAGCCACGTACGTCGTGGTCTCGAAACACTTCGAGCCGAACTGGAGGTGAGCCATGAACAGTCGTCCTGACAACCGAGACGCAAACGATCCCGAAATGGCTGAGCTCGAAGCCGAGTTCGGATCGATCATGCGCACCCTCCGAGAGGGCCCGCACGACATTGAGCCGGTCGCCGCCAGCGCCGGCCTGTGGGCGAAGATCGAACACGACATCTCCGGCCCCCATGTTGTCGTCGGCGATGAAGAGTCAAGCGACGCAACCGTGGTGTCCCTTGACTCTGCCCGAGAACGTCGATGGGGCAAGCCAGCAGCGATCCTCACGGCTGTTGCCGCTGCGGTGTTGCTCGTGGCGGTGCCTGTCGGGCTGTCGCTCGGTTCAGATGGTGCCGATGTCGACGACGTGCTGCTCGCCTCAGGCGACCTTGATGTCCTCGATGCGGCAGACGATCAGTCGGCCGTGGTTGAGTTGTATGACACCGACGGGAATCTCTGGCTCGATCTCGACACGAGCCGGGCAGCGGGCGACGGCGAGTTCCTCGAACTCTGGCTGATCGAACCAGACGCAAACGGCGAAGTGGCAGATCTCATCTCGCTCGGCTTCATCGATGGCTCTGGCGCCTACGACATTCCCGACGACGTCGACCTCGAGCGGTTCAGCGTCGTCGATATTTCCGTCGAGCCCGACGATGGCAATCCCGAACATTCCGGTGATTCCATCCACCGCGGCATCCCCAACTCCGCCTGACCAAGCCACCACTTTCCCGAACTGGAGTCCTGTACCGGCGTTTCCGCCGGTAGGAACCTCCAAAACGGACCACGTGGTTCGAACTGGAGTCCTGTACCGGCGTTTCCGCCGGTGGGAGACTCCAGAACCGGAATGTGCAACTCGTTCGCGTGGGGAGGGACGAGCCAGCCCCGAGCGTGAGAGCCGATCGCGAGTAGCGCTCTGCGACAGCAGAGCCAATGCAATAGCGATGCGAGCGGAGCGAGCTAGCGCAAAAGTTCGCTGACTCGGAAGGCCAGGTCGAGACCTTGACGGCCGTTCAGTCGCGGGTCACACATGGTCTCGTAGCGCTTGCCGAGGTCGCTGTCACCGACCGGTTCTGCTCCACCCAGGCACTCGGTGACGTCCTCGCCAGTGAGTTCGACGTGGATGCCGCCGGGCCACGTGCCGGCCTCTTGGTGGGCTTCGAAGAAGCCTGTGACCTCGCTGGTGACATCGTCGAGGTGTCGGGTCTTGTGACCGGACTCTGACGTGAAGGTGTTGCCGTGCATCGGATCGGTGATCCACACGACTGGATGCCCAGATTCTTTCACCGCACTCAGCAGTTCGGGGAGCCGTTCGCGGATGGTGTCGGCGCCCATGCGGGTGATCAGTGTGAGTCGGCCAGGCTCTTGGTGTGGGTTGAGTGCTTCGCACAGGCCGATCACTTCTTCGGGCGTGGCGGTTGGACCGACCTTGCACCCGATTGGGTTGTTGATCCCTTTGCAGAACTCAACGTGTGCGCCATCAAGCTGACGGGTCCGTTCGCCAATCCACACCATGTGGGCCGAGCAGTCGTACCAGTCGCCGGTCAGGCTGTCCTGACGAGTGAGGGCCTGCTCGTATTCGAGAATCAAGGCCTCGTGGCTGGTGTAGAAGTCGGCTTCGTGAATCTCGGGATGGTTCGACGAAACGCCGGCAGCTTCCATGAAGCGCAAGGCTCGGTCGATCTCGGCGGCCAAGTCGGAGTAGCGCTGGCCTTGGGCTGAAGAGGCAACGAACTCCTGGTTCCACGCCTGCACCCGATGAAGGTCAGCGAAGCCACCCTTGGTGAAGGCACGCAACAGGTTGAGTGTCGACGATGACTGGTTGTACGCCTGGACGAGCCGCTCAGGGTTCGGGCGTCGATTCCCTTCGGAGAACGGCAGGTCGTTGACCATGTGGCCAAGGAACGACGGCAGCTCGGTGCCATCAACTGTTTCGGTTGGCTGTGATCGAGGCTTGGCGAACTGTCCAGCGATTCGGCCAATCTTCACCGTTGGCACACCGGAGGAGTAGGTGAGCACGACCGCCATCTGCAGGATGACTTGCAGCTTCTCCCTGATCGCATCGGCGTTGAAGCCGTCGAATGACTCAGCGCAGTCGCCCGCCTGGAGGACAAAGGCTTCACCATTGGCAACCCGTGCCAACTCAGCCTTCAGAGATCGAGCTTCACCGGCAAACACCAACGGGGGAAGCGACGACAATGCCTTCTCGACTTGTTCGAGTTCGGCCGAATCGGGCCAGGTGGGCTGGTGCAGGGCAGGAAAGCCTCGCCAGCTCTCGGGAGTCCAGTTGTTCGTCACGGGCACCAGTTTCGCTGATCAGAGAAGGGAATGAAAACGAAATCCGGCACCGGCTTCCTCGATTGGGAGGAGACCGGCACCGGATCTACAGAAATGGATTGAAAGGAGAATCAGGCAGCGTCGAAGTCGGCGATGACGTCGCCAGCTTGATCGCGCACTGCACTCACCGCACGCTTGACGAGACGACGAGCGGCTTCGGCAGTAACACCGAGCTCTTCGCCGACCTCGCGGTAGCTGCGCTTCCGTCCGTCGTTGAGGCCAAAGCGCTGCTCAACGGCGTAGCGAGCTCGTGGGTCGAGCACATCGAGCAGGCCGGTGACCATGGTCTCCTCGGCCTTCGCCATGACCTCGATCTCGGGGCCAGGGTTGGCGTCGGGGAGGAGGTCGACGAGCTCGTTCGAGTCGTCATCGCCAATGGTGCGATCGAGCGACGTCGGTGTGGTGAGCCGGTGAAGACGAGCATGCTCGTCGTCGAGCTCGTCGCCATCGCCGGAAACCTGGCGAAGTGCTGCACGAAGGCTGGCTGAACGGTCGCCCGGCAACCGGACGAGGCTGGCCTTCTGGTCGAGGGCCCGGCCGATGGCCTGGCGGATCCAGAAGGTTGCGTAGGTGCTGAACTTGAAGCCCTTGCGCCAGTCGAACTTGTCGACGGCGTGCTCGAGGCCCAAGTTGCCTTCCTGGATGAGATCCAGGAGCTCCATGGAAGGAGGAAGGGGGTAACGGCGGGCGACGCTGACGACCAGGCGAAGGTTGGCTCGGATGAACCGATCCTTGGCTCGAGCCGCAGCACGAGCAGCGCGGCGGTTTTCCACGCTGTTCTCTCCGGCATCGATCATTTCCTGGGCGTCGCGGCCCTTTTCGATAATTTGTGACAGCTCACGTTCTTCGTCTGCGGTGAGCAGAGGAACGAGGCCGATCTCGTTGAGGTACTGTCCGACGGAATCACTCATGGCGCGCTCTTTGCGGTTTTGTCTTCTCGGGGGAACTGAGGAGAGGTGGGGGATTGATGGCCATTCAGCATGAAGCCGAGTGGCTGGGATTGATGTCTGTGGTGTAGCGCTTGACACACTTGCGGGTGAGAAGCATGGGAAAGGATCTTCGTCGGTGAAGCTGGTTCCCGTTTGTCTGTTCTAGTGCTGCGGGCGCTACGTGTCCAAACAACGTTTCTAGTACACATTGTTCCCACGAGAAAGTGACATAGGTCACAAACTGGAGGTAATCCCTCATGAATTGTGTAGGGGAACCGATACTTTCAGCCTCCTGGGCCGTTTGGCGCAGGCCCATGGGTGAAACGCCTCAACCCCGCTTCTGCGTAGAGATGTCGGCGATTTTGGTCCGACACGTGTGGGGATCCGTAGTGTGTGATCGACAAGGTGCAACATGAGTCGCCAACAAATTGGTCTCCTCGGAGGCACCTTTGACCCACCCCATATTGGGCATTTGGTGGTGGCAGACCAGGTTCGCGACGCCGCCGGTCTCGACGAGGTGTGGCTCGTCGTCGCCAACGATCCGTGGCAGAAGTCAGCAACTCGGCCGATCACCGAAGCTTCCAAGCGCCTGGCCATGGTTGAGGCTGCGCTCGACGGCGCCGATTCGTTGCGGGCCTGCGACGTTGAGTTGGAAGAACCTGGTCCGAGCTACTCCTACGACACCCTTGCCACGTTGCAGGCAGGCTCGCCCGAGGTCGAATGGTCATTGATCGTCGGCCACGATGCCGCTGTGGGTCTTCCAACGTGGCATCGAGCCGACGACCTGAAGACAAGTGCTCAGTTCATCGTGGTGAATCGGCCCGGGGCTGTCGAGACGCTGCCGCCCGGTTGGAATCTCGAAACGGTCAGCGTTCCCGGCCTCGAAATTTCGAGCACTGACCTCCGCCACCGCATTGCGACCGGGGTATCGGTGAAGTACCTGATGCCCGACTCGGTGATCGACCTCGTGGCCTCGTGGGGGATCTATCGTCGGACGGAGTGATTCACCCGGTCACGACAACCGCCGACATTCCGCTCAAACGGCCACCAAAGATGTTTGTTGCCGCGGAGATTGTTCTCATGCTCGCTGTGCCTTTTGTTGGCTGGCTCGGGTTTCAGACGCTGCTTGACAGCCGCGCCGGCGAGTTCGTGTCACAGCCAGGCCCAAACGACCCCGGTTGGATCGCTTTTGTTGAGCCGAGCCCCGTCACGCTCGTGGTCGAGGTGCTCGAGTCGAGGGTGTCCGGCGTCGCGCTCATCACGCAGCCCGGAGAATCCAGAGCCGGTGGTGCCGTGATCTTGTTGCCCGCTGAATTGTCGATCGACGGAGCCGCTCTCTCGTCGATGCGGCCGAATGACGTCGAGGCTGCCCTGGAAGGTGTTCTCGATCTCAACATCATGTCGCGTGAGGTTGTGAACGAAGCACGTTGGGCTCAGGTGCTCGGGAGTAACACCTGGGCGATCGACAATCCCGATCCGGTCCCAGGCGACGACGACACAACGCTTGTGCCGGTCGGCGCGACGAACGTTGGTGCAGCAGAGGCGGCTGCGTTCATTGGTCGGACCGCAACTGGCGCGTCTGCTGAGTCGCTCGTTGTGCGTCGAGAGCTGTGGTGGCAGGCGCTCGTCGCCCAACCACCCTCGACGGAAACCAGCCTCGGCCGGGTCATTGCCGATGTTGGCGGCGGAATCTCTGTGGTCCGGCCAGCAGCCACAACTCCTTCACCCTCGGGACCCGAGATCGATGCGGACGCAATGAGCGAGCTCCTGAGTGAGATTGTTCCGTTCCCTGCCGGGGCCGAACCTGGGGATCGTCTGCGGGTGCAGGTTTTGGGTCGGACCCAGGACGTCGATACCGCCAGCGTTGCGCTGAAACTCGGTGCATCTGGCCATGAGGTGGTGCAGATCGGCAACGCATCGGTGTTCGAGGACGGGCCAACCGAGATTCTGGTTCCCCTTTCGCTGACTGACGAACGGATCAACGACCTTGCGGATGCTGTCGGGGCCGCTAGCGTTCTGGCCGTCGATGAGGCTGCCGGTGCCGACCTGGTAACGGTTCTTGTCGGTTCCGACTGATCTGGAGACTGCTCTGAGTCCAGCAACCTCACAACCGCATGCGATGCCACCCGAGGGACTGCCACCCGAAGAAGCGCCACCCGGCGAGCAACGTTCGCTCGATGCCATCGTTGCGACCAACGCTGACGCCGAGATTGCAGGCTGGGTGAAGATCGCCGGGGCCGCGGCTGCGGACAAGCTCGGACAGAACACCGAGGCCTTCTTCGTTGGCTCCGTGCTCGGGATCACCGACTGGTTCGTGGTCACCGCAGGGTCCAACGCCAGACAGGTGCGGGCCATCGTTGAGGCGGTCGAGGAACAGCTCACCCTCTCGGGTGGACCAAAGCCAACGCGGATCGAAGGGCTCGACACGGCGAACTGGGTCCTCATGGACTATGGATCGTTCGTGGTGCACGTCTTTGACGACGAGTCGAGAGGCTTCTACGAACTCGAGCGCCTCTGGCAAGACGTGCCGCGCCTCGATCTCGAACTCGACGAAACCCGCTAAGGCCGTTCTCTACGCTCACCCAGCGAGTGTTCGCTGAGGCTCACCGACGTCGTTATACGACGATGTTGACGAGCTTCGGGGCCCGCACGATCACCTTCTTGGGCGGCCCGTCGAGATAGCCGGTGACTGCTTCTGACCCCAAGGCGAGAGCCTCGGCTTCTGTGTCGCCAATCTCAGCAGCAACCTCGATTCGGTCGCGTACTTTGCCGTTGACCTGCACGATCATCGTCACGCTCTCCACCACGAGCTTGGCTGGGTCGGCAACTGGCCACGCTGCGAGGTGCACGTTGCTGTTGCTGCGTTGTTCGATCAACTCGCCAGTGATGTGGGGAACCGCTGGTGCCATGAGCGCCAACATCGTGTCGACGGCAAAACGCAGCGTGTCGTCGTGGGCCCCGTCCTCGGCCTGTACGTACTTGTAGAGGCTGTTGGTGAACTCCATGAACGCAGCTACTGCGGTGTTGTAGGACCAACGTTCGTAGTCGCGTGTGACGCGATCGATGAGGTGATGCGTCGCCTTGTCGATCTCGGCGTCTGCCTCGTTGGTGTCGCCCGAACGCAGGTTGATGGTCAGGTCAGACTCCGGCAACGCGAGGCGCCACACCCGTTGCAGGAACCGCTCGCAACCGTCGATTTGAAAGTCCTCGTAGTCGACATCTTCGGCCGGCGGCTTCACCTGCAAGATCGCGAGGCGGAGCGCATCGGCGCCGTGGGCATCGATCGTTTCTTCGGGGGCAACCGTGTTGCCCTTCGACTTCGACATCTTTCCGCCGCCCATCCGCACCATGCCCTGGGTGAACAGACGCTTCATGGGCTCACGCAACTTCGGTGGAGCCAAGCCGAGATCGGCCAGTGCCTTTGTGAAGAAGCGGGCATACATCAGGTGCAAGATGGCGTGCTCGATACCGCCGATGTACTGATCGACCGGCAAGAACTTCTCGGTGATGTCGAGGTTGACCGCCGAGTCGGTGTTCCACGGATCGGCGAATCGCAGGAAGTACCAACTCGAGTCGACGAACGTGTCCATCGTGTCGGTCTCTCGCCGGGCTGGCTCGCCGCAATCCGGGCACGTCGTGTTGAGAAAACCCTCGTGATAGAGCAGCGGCGATTCGCCAGTGGGGCGGAATTCGACATCGTCTGGCGCCTCGATCGGCAGGTCGCTCAAGGGAGCCGGCTGGAGACCGCACGAGTCGCAATAGACCATCGGAATCGGGCAGCCCCAGAAGCGCTGGCGGCTGAGCAGCCAGTCGCGCAGGCGGAAGTTGATCTGGCGCGAGCCGAGGTTCGATGACTCGAGCCAATCAATAGCCGCTGCCTTCGCCTCGTCGACCTCCATCCCGTTGAGATCGAGCACGTCGTTGGCGGAGTTGATGGCTGGTCCGTCGCCGGTGAAGGCCTCGCCGTCGAAGTCGTCTGGTGGCTGAACGGTCCGGATGATGTCGAGGTCGTTGGCTTTGGCAAAGTCCCAGTCACGCTGGTCCTGCCCGGGCACAGCCATGATGGCGCCGGTTCCGTAGGTGGTCAGCACGTAGTCGGCGAGAAACAACGGGATCGGTGCTCCGGTGACCGGATTGATGACCTGTGAGCCCGTCGACACGCCACGTTTCTCCAGGCTCCCCGCTGTTGACAAGCGATCGATCTCTGACTTGTTGTCGAGTGACTTCTGAAACTCCCGCACCGCATCGAGTTGGCTCGCAGCGGTCAGCTCATCGACTCGTGGGTGCTCGGGGGACATGACGGCGAAGGTCATGCCGAAGCTCGTGTCGGGTCGGGTGGTGTAGACCTCGAGCGGCGGCGTGTCGGTCCGAGCGTTGCCGTTGGCATCTGCGATCGGCAGGCCGAACTGGGCGCCCTCTGAGCGCCCGATCCAGTTGCGCTGCATGATCTTGACGCGGTCAGGCCACTCGAGATCATCCAGATCATCGAGCAACTCTTGGGCATAGTCGGTGATCCGGTAGAACCACTGCTCCATGTCGCGGCGCTCGACAGGATCATCTGATCGCTCGCACAGGCCGTCGACGACCTGTTCGTTTGCCAGCACGGTTTGACAGCCAGAACACCAGTTGACGGGAGAGTTCTTCCGGTAGACGAGCCCCGACTCATAGAACTTCAAGAAGAGGCGCTGGTTCCACAGGATGTAGTCGGGGTCGTGCGACTTGATCATGCGCCGCCAGTCGTAGACCGCGCCGATGCGGCGCAGCGATGACGACAGCTCCTCAATGCGGGCGTTGGTGAACGACCGAGGATGCTCGCCCGACTTGATCGCCGCGTTTTCGGCCGGCAACCCGAAGCTGTCGAACCCAATAGGGGAGAGCACCTTCCGGCCGTTCATCGTGTGGTAGCGGACCAGCAAATCGCCGAAGGTGTAGTTACGGACGTGGCCGATGTGAGCCGGGCCAGACGGGTAGGGGTACATCGACAGGACGTAACGAACTTGATCGGGGTCGAGTTGGGCGATCTCGTCGTTGTCGATCTCGTAGGTCTGATCATCGAGCCAGCGCTGTTGCCAGCGGGGCTCGATGTCTGTGGGGCGATAACGAGGAACCTCGGCAGAGGCGGGGTTTGCCATCCGAACAGCGTAACGATGGGTGACCGGAGCGTCTGGCTTTTCCGCCTCAGCAATGACGTGGTTGGACCGATGTATCTTGGTACGATCAGCCGTTCCCTACGGGGAACCGGTATCCGGGGCTATAGCTCAGTTGGTAGAGCGCCTCCATGGCATGGAGGAGGTCAGGAGTTCAATTCTCCTTAGCTCCACGTTTTCTCGAGCTTCGCTCGAGAACTGCGAGAACTCCTTCGTCGTTCTCTCCTCCTGTGAGGATCAGCAACGCGTACGGAGTTTCGCCTGGCGGCGAAACATCCAGGTGGCGGCGGATGTGGCTGAACGAAGCCCGTGGCAGAGCAAATGGGCAAATTCGGTTACCGGGCCGTAACCTTTCCGTCCGTGGCGCTGTCAAACATCCCCGTGGACACGATCGTCTCTCGAATCGAGCACGCAGCGAAGGGCGACGGCGTCGTCACGTTTGTCACCGGTGATGAGCCTGTCAGCAAGTCCTGGGCCGAGCTGCACGAAGAAGCCAAGGCCGTTGCCGCCAACCTGCAATCGTTGGGGGTCGGTCGAGGCGACAACGTCGCGTTGCTCGGACCGACAACAGCCGACTTCGTCACGTTTATCCAGGCGGTGTGGTTGACCGGGGCGACCCTCGTCGTTCTGCCCTTGCCCATGCGGCTGGGTTCCATTGAAGAGTTCACGGTGGCCACCAAGGCCCGTGTTCATCGGGCCGATTGCGTTGCGATTCTCGTCGATCCAGATCTGGCGCCGTTTGTCGAGGTCGGTCCTGAAGATCCGCCCGTGTATTCGATGGCTGAGCTCAACGCAGCCAACGGACCATCTGCTGCAGACGACTTCGTGCGCCCCGACTACGACCGCGAAGACATGTTCGTCCTTCAGTTCACGAGCGGTTCAACGTCGGAGCCCAAGGGTGTGATGCTGCCGAACCACGTCGTAGCAGCAAACCTCGATGCGAT
The DNA here is from genome assembly GCA_937976305.1 of uncultured Acidimicrobiales bacterium. GTDB lineage: Bacteria > Actinomycetota > Acidimicrobiia > Acidimicrobiales > SZUA-35 > CALEWY01. The sequence goes on along the minus strand of CALJSB010000024.1, from coordinate 10,105 downwards.
TGCCGACGCCGCCGACGTCGATCTCGACACCGACGTCATGGTGAGCTGGCTCCCGCTGTATCACGACATGGGTCTGGTCGGGTTCTGCATCCTTCCGATGTCCGCTGGGATCGATCTCGTTCTCGGTGCCCCTCAAGACTTTCTCGCGTCGCCAGGACGCTGGATGGAATGGATCTCGAAGTACGGCGGCACGGCAACAGCCGGACCGAACTTCTCTTACGTTCTGGCAACTCGTGCGCTCAAGCGGGCCAAGGACCCTCTCGATTTGTCGAAGCTTCGCATTGCCCTGAACGGCGCTGAGCCGGTCGACCCGGCCTCGGTCCGCAATTTTGTCGAGGCCGGTGAGCGTCACGGCATGAGGCCAGGCGCAGTTTTTCCGGCCTTCGGTATGGCCGAGCTTGCGATTGCCGGCTGTTTCCCCGCCCCGCTCGCCGGTCTCAAGACCGACACCATCGACTCCGAACTGCTCGAGTTGGAGCGGCGGGCTGTACAGGTTGCGTCTGATCACGCCAACGCCCGCGAGATCGTCAACCTCGGCCGCCCAGTGCCGGGGCTCGAATTCCGGATCGTCGATTCGTCAACTGGTTCAGTGCTCACCGACCGCGAGATTGGCGAGTTGCAGATCAGCGGCACGTCGGTGACCCCCGGCTACTACAAGCGACCGGATGCCAACGCCGAGTTGTTCGACGGCGAATGGCTGCGAACTGGCGACCTCGCCTACACGGTCGACGGAGAGACCTATATGTGCGGGCGTATCAAAGACGTCATCATTGTGGGCGGTCGCAACGTATACCCCCAAGACATCGAGCGATGCGTTGGTGAGATCGAGGGCATCCGAGCTGGCAACGTGATCGCGTTCGGTGTCGAGGGTCGTCAGGGCAAGGAACAAGTGGTGGTCGTGGCTGAAACTCGTGTCGATGAAACCGCCGAACTTGTCATGAAGGTCAACGAACGAACGGTCGAAGCCGTTGGCGTGCCGAGCCGCGACATCGTGTTGGTGAACCCGAGCACGTTGCCAAAAACCAGCTCCGGCAAGCTGCAACGGGCCAAGTGCAAAGAGCTCTACCACGCTGGTGAGCTCGCTCGGTTGAACTGATCCGCCTTCTGGCTCGACGGTTGTTCGTCCTGTCGACCGGTATCTGCCGGTAACGTTCGTTTCGTGGTTGATGTCACCGACGAAACATTTGAAACGGCCGTCATCGAAGAGTCCAAGAAGCGTCCCGTGGTCGTTGACCTGTGGGCGGATTGGTGTGGGCCCTGCAAGACACTCGGGCCGATCATCGAGAAGGTCTGCGACGAGACCGACGGCAAGGTCCTTCTGGCAAAGGTCGACGTCGAAGCGAACCCACAAACGTCTGCTGCGTTTCGAGTGCAGTCCATTCCTGCGGTCTATGCGCTGAAAGACGGCCAGGTCGTCGATGGCTTCATGGGAGCTCAGGGCGAAGACGAGGTGCGTGCATTCGTGCAGCGATTGCTTCCGACCGACAACGAGTCGATCATCGAGACGCTGATCGCCAAGGGCGATGAAGCGTCACTCAGCGAGATTCTCCAGGTCGACCCTGGGCATGCCGTCGCCGTGCCCATGCTGGCCAAGATCTACGTCGATTCGGGCCGGACTGATGCCGCCCTCGAACTCTTGGCTCGTATCCCTGAGACGGAAGAGACCCGCCAGATCGCAGCGCTCGCTCGCACCGGCGCCAACGAGGGCTCCGAGGTCGAGGTTCGGCTCGCCGAGCTCCTGCCTTCGGTGAAAGACGACGAAGAGGCTCGGCAAGAGTTCGTCGATCTGCTCGAGGTGCTCGGAGCCGAACATCCTGCCACCGGAACGTGGCGCAAGAAGCTGACCAACCAGCTCTTCTAGAGCGCATTGCGGTCTCGGCCGCCTGACGAACTTCCCCTCAGAGTCGCCTCCCGTTTCGGAGGGAGTCCTCGTGGATACACGCGGGCCAGAGTCAGATTCGGATCGTTCCCTTCCGTCGGTCAGCGATGCGAACCTCGAACGGCGAACGCCAACGCTCGCTGATCGAGTCGACGATGCGCTTGTCGCCCTCGATGAGCTTCGTCATCGGCGGTGGTTTGTCGCAAGCGGGCTTGCCGTCGCTCTTGTGTGCGGGCTGTTGGCGTGGCGCCCGTGGCTGCGGCCCACTCAGGGTCCGATCGAAGACCTCATTCCCCAGGTCAGCCTGTCGGTCACGACGGCTCCCCGCGCAGTCGCAGACGTCATCCTTGTTGTTCACGTGGTTGGTGAAGTGGCGGATCCGGGTGTGTACGTGCTTGCCGGGGAGCATCGAATCGAGGATGCAATCGAGGCCGCGGGCGGCCCGACGCTGCAAGCCGATCTTCACGCACTCAACCTCGCTGCGCCGCTGGCGGATGGCAGCCAAATTCGGGTGCCTGCGGTTGGTGATCCGCCCGTGCCGGCCCTTGTCACCGAGCCCAACGGATCGACGACCACTGGGCCAATCAACCTCAACACTGCGTCAGCCCGAGAACTGGAAGGTCTGCCGGGTGTCGGGCCATCGACCAGCGCTGCGATCATCGACTACCGGGAAAGCAACGGCCCGTTCCTCACCCTCGACGACCTACTCGACGTGCCCGGTATCGGCCCCGCCAAGCTGGCCGGATTCGGCGAAGAGGCGGTTGTCGGATGATCGTCGGTGCTGGGCCCGAGCCTCATCCCAAGTCTCAGCCCCAGTCGCGATCCCAGTTGCGATCCCAGGTGCGGTCGTTGTCGGAGTTCGACGTCGTGGTGATGGCTGCCGGCGTCGCGTGTGCTTGTCGCTGGCCGACTCCACTTGCCATTGGTCCTGTTCTCGTCGCTGTTGTTGTGGCCCTGGCGTTGGGGCGGCCGGGCTTGGTCATTGTGGCAGTGGTGGCGCTCGCGAGCGCAAGAGGAGCGATGGTCGAGGCCGCGCACACCGATCTTGATCCACAAACATGGGACGGTGCCGTGAGGCTGCTCACCGATCCCGAGGAGTCTCGATTCGGGTTCGTCGGTGAGGGGCGATTGCTAGACGGGGCAGATGAGGGCGCCCGTGTGCGTCTTTCGTTCAACTGGAGCCTTGGCTCTGAGATAGCGAATGCGCACGCTGGGGAGTCGTTTCACATCGTTGGCCGACTCAAGCCGATCGATCAGAACGGCTGGACCCGGTCGCGTCATCTGCGAGGTCAACTGAGCGTCGAAATCGCGGACCAGGTTGCGACATCGCCCACCTGGCAGCAGCCATCGGAGTTGCTGCGGGGTCTGGTCGAGCGGGGCGCAAGCGGCGTACCGGTTGGTCTTCGATCGCTGTACGTCGGCTTGGTCATCGGTGACGATCGCGAACAGTCACTGGCTCAGCAGGCTGAGTTTCGGTCGTCCGGCCTCTCACACCTGTTGGCCGTATCGGGCCAGAACGTCGCCTTTGTACTGGCCGTTGCTGCCCCGCTCACTCGGCGCGCCGGCCGAGCCAATCGGCTGGTGATCACCATTGGTCTGCTGCTCGTGTTTGCGGTCGCGACCAGGCTTGAGCCGTCGGTCGTCCGGGCAACCGTGTCGGCCGGTATCGCAGCTGGTTCAGTCCTGATGGGACGTCAGTCTCTGGGAGTGCGAACCCTCGCCCTCACCGTCACGGTGCTGTTGATCATTGATCCGTTCTTGGTGTGGTCGATCGGGTTTCAGCTGTCTGTGCTTGCCTCAGCTGGCATCGTCGTTGCCGGTCCGGCAGCAATTGCCAGATTGCCGGGCCCCAGATGGCTGGCGGAAGCCGCTGGCATCACCTTGGCCGCACAGCTATTTGTCGCCCCGTTGCTCGTGTCGACCTTCGGCCCGATTTCGCTCGTTTCGATCCCGGCGAATGTTCTGGTGGGTTGGGCTGCGGGCGCCGTCATGACCTGGGGGCTTACCGGTGGGGTCGTGGCTGGCTTGTTGCCGACTGGCTGGAGTCGGGTGATGTCGCTGCCGGCAACGGCGTTGGTGTGGTGGATTGATGCCGTCGCTGGCTGGGCGGTCGCACTGCCCCTCCCGCGAGTCGGACTGCTGGGTCTCGTCGTCGGACTTTGTGGTTGGATGGCAATGGCATCGACCAAAAGCCTGACAATGCGTTCGATCACGATTGCTGGGTTGATTGCCGTCGGCGCAGCGGCGGTTCCCCGTCCACCTCCTGAGGCGACGTTGGCTCGCGGGGTGACATGGATCAGCGGCTCGGCGGCAACTCCGTCGGTGTTGATCCTTGAATCGTCAGCCTCGACGGCCGCTGTCGAAGCAATGATTCACCACGGCATTCGTTCGGTGGACGTTGTGATCATCGAGTACGGCAACAGATCGACGAGTCGGTTGGTGGCCGACCTGAGCGAGGTCGTTGATCTCGGCCTTGTATTGGCGCCACCGCAACATCGAGTTGTGGGAGGCCGGCGGGTGCTGCAAACAGCGACAATCACAACGCGGACGTCAGTCATTGAGTTGACGCCGGCCGACGAGCGCTTACTCATTGAGACCACCGAGTGACGGGATGACTGCGCGATGCGATTACTGGGCAGCGAGCAGGTTGGTGACACGGCGAAGGAGGCGGTCGAAACGTTCGAGGAGTTCGGGCCTGATGGGGCCGGCGTCGGCGATCGCCTCGGCATCAAACACCCGATCTTCGATCACATCTTGGTGCGGGTAGAACTGGTCGCGCGTGAGATCGACGTCACCGTCGTCGAACCGATTCCACCAGTGATATTCAGTTTGCACGCAGTCGATGAAGACCCGAGCAAGCACCAAGTCGCCGCCGAGATAGTGGCGAAGAACGAGCGCCGTGACATCGCACTGCCCGCGGGAGGTGTGAATGGCAGACCATTCGTCGGGATTCGCGGTTGTGTCTGGGCCCCACGAGGATCGGATCGCAACCTCGAGTTGCTCGAGTGTGGGAGCGGGGCGCTCGGACGAGCGAATGGGCTGTTCGGTTGTGCCGAACGACGGATCGTGTTGCTCCTCGGGGTGATCGAGCACCAGTAGACCTTCCATGGGAAACCTCTCTTGATCGGGGATGAACAACACACATCGTGGCGATGGGGTGTGACACTCACGGGAGAGGCGAACCAGCGGTAACGTTCGGGTCGTGGGAGTAGTGCTTATCAAGGGCGACGATCCGACCCTGGTCTCGCAGGCGGTGCAGGTGGCGCTCGATGAGTTTGTGGGCGACGGCGACCGCTCGCTCATGGTCGAAGAGGTCACCGAGGTGCACTACACCTCAGACGACGGCCCGGCCGAGATCACACCCCTCATCAACGCCGCACACACGCCGCCCTTCCTCACCGAGCGGCGCGTTGTCGTTGGGCGCCATGTTGGTCTTTTCTCCAAGGCCGAGCAGGTGAAGCCGCTGGTTGATTGGTTCAGCGATCCGCTCGACACCACCGACCTGATTCTGGTGTGGGAGAAGGGGACGGGGCAGCAGCGGATGTCGCCCGTGCCCAAATCGCTGAAAGAGGTGTTGAAGGGCGCTGGCGCCACCGAGGTCGATGCGGCTCCGAAAGGCAAGGGCCGCAAGATGTTGCTCGAATCGAAGCTGGCTGAGTCGCCAGTGCGTTTTGACGCAGCAGCAAAGCGACTCATCGGCGATCAGCTCGGCGACAACGTCGGACGGGCTGACGCAATCATCGGCGTTGTTGTCAGCACGTTTGGTGAAGGTGCAGCCGTCACCGCAGCTGACATCGAGCCGTTTCTCGGCCAAGCATCTGATGTGCCACCGTGGGAACTCACCGACGCAATCGACGGCGGCGACATCTCGACTGCGCTCGAGAAGATGCATCGAATGACCCGGGGCGGCGATCGACACGCCCTCCAAGTCATGGCGACCTTGCACGGGCACTACCAGAAGGCACTGGCCTTGGATGGCTCCGGAGCAGTCGATGAGCGAGCGGCAGCCGACCTGCTCGGCATGAAGGGTTCGACGTTCCCGGCCAAGAAGGCACTCAACCTCAGCCGCAAGCTCGGCCCGGAACGAACCAAGCGGGCAATCGGGCTGCTCGCCCAAGCCGATCTCGATTTGCGAGGCGGGTCCGCGATCGAATCTGAGGCCGTGATGGAGCTGCTCGTCGCACGTTTGGCCAGGCTGTCGGCATAGAAGCTGGGCCACACCCGCCTCGAACAGCGAACTCAAGACCACGTACGAGTTGGGTTTGGGGGCTCGACAGCCTCGATTTTGAGACCAATGGGCCGACAGGACCATTGTGTCGGTGCTCAACCCCCTGAGATCTCTTTCGCGCCTGAGCACTTCGACGCGCATTTTCAGCTTCATTGCAGCCATCGCGCTGGCCTCGGTGAGCCTCAGAATCTTCGCTCTCGATGGGCTTTCCACTCCGTCAGACCAGTTCGCAGTTCCCTGGTGGGCGCTCATCATTGCGTTCGCCGCCGCTGAAGCCTTCGTCGTCAACCTGCACTTCCGAAGCGAGGCAGGGAGTTTCTCCCTTCTCGAAGTTCCCCTCGTCGTCGGTTTGGTCTTTGCCTCGCCAGGCCAACTCTGGTCGGCGACCGTGATCGGCGCCGCGATCGGCCTCGCCCTGATTCGGCGGCAACCGTTGGTGAAGGTCTGCTTCAACGTCGCGAACCTCTCACTCAGAGTCGCGATTGCGGTCGTGATCTACCGAGCGTTCCTTGGTGACAACCTGTCGCTCGAGCCTGCGGGTTGGGCTGCGTTGTTTCCGGCGACGGCGTTGTCGGCACTCGTTGAGGTCGGGTGTATCGGTGTTGTCATCAGCCTGAGCGAAGGGCACTTCGAGGTTCGACGAGTTCGGAACATGGTCGTCTTTGGCATGCTCGTCTCGCTCGGCAACACGCTGCAGGCGCTGATCGGCATGCTCGTCGTTTCGGTCGACCGGCGGGGAGTGGTGCTGCTGGCGGGATCGTCGGTGATGCTCTTCATTGCGTACCGAGCGTTCCTCAGCGAGAAGGACCACCGAGAACGCGTTGAATTCCTCTACGAGTCGACACGTTCGTTGCACCAGAGCGACGAAAAAGACGATGCCATTGGCTACTTGCTCGACGAGGCGGCGTCGATGTTCAGAGCGTCGCGGGTCGAACTGGTCCTGCTGGCTCCACCAGACACTGATGTCGAAGTCAGCAGATTCTCCTATGAGGAAGGAGCATCGTCGCTGCGCGACATGAGCCCTGAGTTGTCCCGTTTCTTGCCCGCCGCACTCGCTGCTTGCGAGGAATCCCAGCTGGTCGTTAATGACGAGGTGTCGAAGACCGTTCGTCGCTTCCTCGACGAAGTCGGCATCGATGATGCGCTTGCCGGCACGCTGTCGACTGATGACCGATCAGTTGGACTGCTCATCGTTGGTGATCGCCTCGGCTCTGTTGCGACCTTCACCGAAGACGATCTGCGTCTCTTTGAAAAGCTCGTCGAGCAGAGCGCTGTTGCGCTCGAAAATGATCAGCTCGAACAAGCGTTGTCCCGCATGCGGCGTCTCGAGTCGGAACTGTCCCATCAAGCGCAATTCGATCAGTTGACCGGACTCGCCAATCGCCGCCAGTTCGGGTTGCGACTGGATGCGGTGCTCGACGGTCATCTGTTGGGCAACGAAGCTCGTACGGCCAGTGTGCTCTACGTCGATCTGGATGACTTCAAGCTGGTGAACGATCGTTTCGGTCACACCGTCGGCGACCAGGTTCTGATCGAGGTGGCGGAACGAGTAAGGCTGCTGCTCGACGATCGTGCTCTGGCCGCCCGCCTTGGTGGCGACGAGTTCGCGGTCGTCATCGAAGAACACGAGGATCCCGAGGCGCTGGCGGAGGCAATCATCCGCCGGGTGTCTGAGCCGTACTTTGTCAACGGGGAAGAGGCTCGCATCGGTGCGAGCGTTGGCCTGGCGATGTTTGACGGCGCAACCGAAGCAGCAGACGTACTCCAACGGGCTGACCTTGCCATGTACGAGGCCAAGCGACTCGGCAAGGGAAGCGTTGTGCTGTTCGGGCCAGATCTCGAGTCGGCAAAGTCTCAGCAGCTCGCCGTGCATACCTCATTGCGCCGAGCGATCGCCGAGCAGGCTTTTGAGCCGGTGTATCAGCCGATCGTTCGACTCTCTGACTTGCGGATCGTCGGTGCCGAGGCACTGGTTCGTTGGGCCGACGGCAGCCGCCTCATCCCGCCGGCTGAGTTTCTCGAAGAAGCGGAGCGAAGCGGCCTGATCATCGCCGTTGACCGGATCATGCGAGCCTCCGTTCTCGAAGACGTACGGGAGCTGCAGGACGCAGCCATCTCGCCGCTGTGGGTGTCGGTCAACATCTCGGCTCGCCATCTCGACAAGCCAACATTCGTTGCTGAGCTGGGCGAGGATCTTCAAGCAAGTGGGGCCGACGGGGCTTCGCTTGTACTCGAGATCACCGAGTCGGCGTTCGCCGGCGATGCGTTGGCGGTCTCATCGTTGTTGGATGAGGTGCGAGCCCTGGGACCCAAGATCGCGTTGGACGACTTCGGTACCGGCTACTCGTCGCTCAGCTATCTCCGCAACTTGCCAGTCGACATCCTCAAAATCGCGCGGGAGTTCGTCGCCGATCTGGACTCAGAGGCTGGGTATTCGTTTGTTCAGGCCATCACCACATTGGCCCACGGATTGTCCATGACGGTTGTTGCCGAAGGAATCGAAGATGCGGCCGCACTGGGTCCGCTGCGTGCGATCGACTGCGAGCTGGGCCAGGGCTTTCACTTTGGCCAACCGATGACGAAGGCCGAGCTGTGCAAGCTGTTGGCCGAGCTGGCGGACGAACACGACGGCTCGTTGGGCGAAATCACCCAATCCCGCAGAAGGCGCTCAAGCGATCTGGCCACGGCGCCGTTGAAAGAGCGAACCTGAGATGAAGCAACGACGTGGGATTGATCATTTGGTCGCCTTTCACCCACCGAGCTAGTGGCGAAACCGGCATCTCGCACTTTCCTTCCAAAGGACTGCGAAGAATGCTTGAAAGAGACACAACAAACGGAACAAGTTGGGCGTTGCCACGAGGTGTGACCTGGGCGATCAGCTGTTTGCTGGCCTTTGTGCTCACCGGTGCGGTCGCCGTCCCACTCGCTGACGAGGTCGATCGACAGTCAGCTCCGGCCCCTGGCGAGCTCACGCCAAACATGGTCTACACCCTGGGCCAAGACGCGCAATCGAATCGTCCGGTCTTCCTGAGTGACGTCCGCACCCAGACGCTCAACTACCTGTGGGGTGTCGACGGTGCGGGAATTGATGTTGCGGTGATCGACACCGGCGTCTCGCCGGTCGAGGGACTCACCGGCGACAAAGTGCTGCACGGCCCTGACCTTTCCGGCGAGGGTGCCTTCCCCGAGGTCGCCTACCTCGACACGTACGGCCACGGCACACACATGGCAGCCATCATCGCTGGTGACCGCAGCGGCCACGAGGGTGTTGCGTCCGCCGCTCGGATTGTCTCGGTCAAGGTTGCTGGTGCCGACGGTGTCACCACGGTGCCCCAGGTCGTTGCTGCGATCGACTGGGTTGTTGACCATCGCAACAGCGACGGCCTCAACATTCGAGTTCTGAACCTCTCACTCGGCCAGGCCGACGTCACGACGCACATCGGCGACGAACTGTCCATGGCCGTCGAGCGGGCCTGGCAGCACGGCATTTTCGTTGTGGTGGCCGCCGGCAACGGTGGCGAGGAATACAAGCACCTCGACTCGCCCGCCATCGACCCCTACGTTGTGGCCGTTGGCGCTGCCGACTCCCACACCGGCTGGCGAGCTCAGCAGGATGTTCCCGAATGGTCGGCCAAGGGCGACGGGGAACGCAACCCTGATCTCGTCGCCGCCGGGCGTTCGATCGCCTCCTACGGCGTGCCCGGATCAACGATTGACTCGCTCTACCCGCAGGCTCGGCTCCAAAACGGCCAGCTGTTCCTCGGGAGCGGATCGTCACAGGCTGCGGCTGCGACGTCTGGTGCCGCAGCGGTGCTCCTCGCCCGTCACCCAGAGATGACTCCCGACGATCTCAAGAAGACGATGCTCAAGTGGGCGACCGACATGTGGAACGAGCCCGTTGAGGTTGCCGGCGAAGGACTCGTCGATGTGATGGCCGCCTACTGGCACCCAGCCGAGGGTGAGCAGACTCACACCCGTGCCAACGGCGAAGACGCAAC
>CALJSB010000023.1 GCA_937976305.1 uncultured Acidimicrobiales bacterium | reverse complement strand
CCGCCCAAACGCATCGAACGATCGGCGTGAGAACCAGAGCCCCCGGCCGCCACGTCAGAGTCGCCGAACTCGACCGTGATCGCCTCCATCGGTACGCCCAACGTGCCGGCCACCACCTGGGCGAAGCTGGTCTGATGACCTTGGCCTGACGCCTGGGTGCCGATCACCACGTGGACCGTTCCGTCAGATCGGACAGTCACATCGGCCCGCTCGTAGGCGGCCGCACCCGGCGACTCGACGTAGTTGGCGACCCCGATTCCGGCCAACATGCCCCGGCGTTTGGCCTCATCTCGACGAGTTTCGAAGTTGTCCCAGTCGATCAACTCGAGCGCCGTCTCCATGTTGTCGGCAAAGGCGCCAGTGTCGTAGGTAAGACCGAGCCGGGTCTCGTAGGGCAGCGCAGTGGTGCTGATCAGGTTTCGACGTCGGATCTCCACTCGATCGACACCCACGGAGTCGGCCGCGAGATCCATCAACCGCTCCACGATGTAGGTGACTTGGGGTCGGCCGGCACCTCGGTACACCGACGTCGGCGCAGTGTTGGTGAGTGCGCCCCGCACCTTCACGTGCATGGCCGGTACGTCGTAGGGCGGCCCAGCCATTCGCACCAGGTTCGACAAGACTGCACACGACAGCGGATGGGCGCCGATGTTTCCGAGATAGTCGAGCTGCAGGGCCAGGATTCGTCCGTTGCCGTCGAGGGCCAAGGTGCCGTTGCAGTGGGTGTCTCGACCGTGAACGTCGGCCAGGAAGCTCTCGCTCCGAGTGCCCTCCCATCTGACTGGCCGCCCGCAGCGCTGCGCGGCCCACAGCAGGAGCGGGTACTCGTTTGAACAAGGAATGCGAAGCCCGAACGCGCCGCCGACGTCGGGAGTCACGACATGAACGGCTGCGGCCTCAACGCAGAGCGCCTGGGCCAGCAACTGTTGGAACCGATGGACGCCCTGGCTCGGGGCGTGCAGCTCGTAGCGCGCCGCATCTGGATCGAAGCTGGCCAGTGCACTGCGGGGCTCGATCGGAGAGCCGTGCACCCGCTGGTTGTGAACAGACAAGCGAACAACATGGGTCGCCTCTTGCAGGGCTGATGCCACCTGCTCGATATCGCCCCGTTCGGCTTCGACGCAGAGGTTGCCGGATTCCCACACCTTCGGCGCGTCGTCGGCGAGCGCCGACCGGGCATTGCTCACTGGCGGGAGCGGTTCGTAGTCGACGACGACCAGCTCGGCCGCGTCCACCGCAGCCGCCGCCGTCTGGGCCACGACCACCGCAACGATCTCACCCACGTGTCGCACCCTGTCGGTCACGATTGGTAGTGCAGGGGGTGGCGGAAAGAACTCGTCGCTGCTGAAGCTCGGCTTGGTTGGGTCGAGGTGGTCGGGGAGGCTGCCGGGAGCGAGCAGGGTCTTCAGTCCGTCGGCCTCGTAGTCCCGTCCGGTGAGAACGGCGAGTACGCCAGCGGCTGCCGCCGCGACCGCGACATCGACGGCGACGACGTCAGCATGGGCCTCCGGTGATCGGACGAATGCGGCGTATGCCTGGCCAGGCTTGCCGAGGTCGGCGGTGTACCGCCCTGTTCCGGTCAGAAGTCGCTGGTCTTCGACCCGGAGGACGCGTTCCCCGATCACGCGCTACTCGGCGCTCGCATCGCCGTCCACGAGGACGAACGCAATGCGGGCGGGGTGACCCGAGCGGTTGCTCCAGGCATGGTTTGTTCCACGCTGGATGAGGATGTCGCCAGCGTGCATCTCGGTTTCGCAATCGTCAAGGATGGCGATCATCGAGCCGTGGAGGACGATGGCGTAGTCGACCGTTTCGGTTTTGTGCATGCCCGGATGCGGTTGTTCCCGGTCCGATCCAGTGTGGTCGGCGTCGGCATAGTTGGCCCGAAATGTGGCCTCGAGTTGCTGGCGATGCACCTCCGGGTCGGTCGGGTCAGGAGGGAAGTCGATCACCCGGATGATCGTCCCACCGGTGGGAGGCAGCAGGCCCTCATGCTCGGCAATGCTGTCGGGGGCATCGACGATCGCTGGAGATTGCTGGGTTCGCCAGAGGTTGCGCAGGACAAACCCGGGTCGAGCTGGGTTGCGGACCTCCGTCGGAGCGGGGCCGTCGTCGACGATCGTGGCGTCGCCGGCCGGTGAGTGGCCCGTCACAATTCGGCGTACGTCAGGAAGTTCGACGGTCATGAGCGATGGTCCCCGGTTCGAGCGCTTGGCGAGTTGTGCAGTGAAGACGAACCTAACCGAGCGTCGGCCGATGGTGATCATTCAAGACGGCTTGCGAGGTTGGCGGCGATCACATCGACGGGTCCGTCTGGCGGCGGGCTCACGGAGTTCACGTTGATCTCGCAAAGGGCGTAGCGACCGTCTGCAGCAGCAATGAAGTCGATGTCCCACAGCAGCGGGAGGTCGATCTCATTGAGTCCGACTACGTCACAGAGCTCGTTGACCCAGGTGCTGGAGAGCTGGTCGACCAACGTCGGGTGTGGGGTGGCATCGGCGGGGTAGAAGTAGGAGTCCCCGGTGAGTCCGTCGGTGCGTTTCAACCCTGAGCGCGAGACGTTGAGTCCGCCATCCTTCGGGAGTTGGTGGATGAGCCCGAGCACCTGGAATCCGCTGACGTAACACCGGATCATGCCCTCACTCACAAGCTGGAGGAATGGCTGGTCAACCACGACTCCTCCCTCGGTGAACGACTCGGTCCACCCGGCGAGGAAGCTCTCAAGCGACTGGACATTGACCTGATCGGTGCTGGCACTCGTCACCCGGACCATGGACGTGTCGAGCGACTCCACTTTCCACACGCCGTTGCCAGAGTGTCCGCGCTCCTGCTTGAGTACGCGCTCGCCCGCGGCCAGGCTGATCGGGAATGCTTCCGTGAGTTCGGTATGGCTTCGGTAGAGGTGTGAGTTGGTGCCCCAGCCCATGTCGCGAGTGGTGTGGATCGCTTCCTTGGTCCCGATCAGGGTTCGCGCAGCGTGGCCGGCGCTCACCAGGGTCCCAGCGCGTTCGAGGTCGTAGAGGAGCGAGTCGAGCCGACGTCGATCATGACCTTCCTCGATGGGGTTGACCCAGACCATGACTGCAGCACAGCCTCGGAGTTGCTGCGCTGCCGCTTCGTGGTTGTCGTGACGATAAGCAATCGGGATTGGGTCGAGCCCGTAGTTCGTCATCGCAGTAGCAAGTGGCGCGAGGCGATGGTCTGGGCCGATTTCAGTGAACTCACTTTCGCCTGCTGCATACCGGAGCAGGCCAACCCGTTTGCTCATGATCGGTCGAGAGTAGCCCTCGGCGGTCTGCCTCGGCCCCCGTCGGTGACTCCGGCACCGTTGTCGTTGCGTTAGCTTGCAGCAATGGGTCTCGAGTGGGAGCAAGTTGTGATCGCGGCCAGTGATCCTGCTGGTCTGGGTCGGTGGTGGTGCGAAGCTCTCGGGTGGACGGTGGTCGACGACAGCCCACCGGTCTTCGAGATTCAATCGGAGCCGGGACGTCTGCCGGGCCTCTTGTTCTTGCCGGCTGACGGCGAAAAAGGAACGCAGAACCGGCTCCACGTTGACTTGCGTCCCGACGATCAACATGCCGAAGTGGAACGTCTGATCGCTCTCGGCGCTGCCCGGATCGACGTTGGACAGGGCGACGTTTCATGGATCGTGTTGGCCGATCCCGAAGGCAACGAGTTCTGTGTTCTCCAGCCGCGCCGTTCGGCCTAGGCGTACCTGCTCTTCTGATGTTGTTGGCGTGGCGGGTTGCACCCGTACGCCTGACTGCGTAAGTTCTGCCTGTACAACTGGCACTACTGCGCAGAGGTGAACCCCGAAGAGGGAGCCACAATGTCCAAACTCGCTACCGTCGTGAAGCAACTCACTTCGAGCGTCGACAACGATGCATTCGCGGCGGCGCCCCGTCCGCACGATCCAGCCGACTACAGACGGCCTGAGCTCGATGGTTCCGGTCCAGCCGCCGCCGACATTCCCCTTGGCGGCTCCAAGCCCGACGCGTCGCTCGAGGTTTGGCCGCCGCGAACACTGGACGGCTGTCTCGAGCCGTTGGTACCAGGCGCTCCCGACCTCCGGGGCGTGTGGGAGTGCTACGCGGGTCGTATGGAGGGGCATGTCGAACGCATCGAACAGGCCGGCAATCGCATCACGATCAGCACCGGTGGGTTGGTGCACGACATGATCTGTGACGGCACCCTCGAGAACGGAGTTGACGACACCGCTGGGTTCGGCGGCTCCCGCATCCGCGTTGCCGCGACATTCGAGGACGGTGTGCACAAACTACGGCCCTTTGGGAAGAAGGTCGTGGTGGTGACGAGAAAGCTCGATGGCGAAGAGCTGGTGTGGCGTTACGGGCCGTTTCGCAACCGGCTACGTCGTCTCGACAGCCCGCCGTTCGACCACCCAGCCACCCGTACCGCTGCCGTTGCGGCGGGGACCTTGCCCGAGAGCTTCGGCGAAAACGAGTCACGTGGCTGAAGTCTCAGCAACCATCGAGATCGAACGTCCGGTCGACCAAGTGTGGGACGTTTTGGCTGACTTCGGTGCAATCGTCGAGTGGGCTCCGAACGTCGACCATTCCAGCTTGACGACTGCTCAAGCGGACGGGATCGGGGCTGTTCGTCGAGTGCAGGTCGGCCGCAACGTGCTACTCGAACGAATCGTCCAGTGGGAACCCAGGGTCGGGTTGTCCTATGAGCTCACAGGACTTCCGCCCGTCGTCCGATCAGCCAACAATCGCTGGACCCTGTCGGGTTCGGGTAACACCACCGTCGCCACGCTCACGAGCTCGATCGACGCCGGGTCGCGGCCGCCACAGTTGGGTGTCGCCAAGGTTGTTGCCCGCACGCTCGCAAAGGCATCGAAGCAGATGCTCAGCGGGCTCAAGTCCCACGTGGAAGCTCAGCCATGAACCGTCCCGATGTCATCGTCCTCATGACCGACCAGGAGCGGGCTGCACCTCCCTACGAAGGCGCCGAAGTCGCAGCGTGGCGTCGAGAGCATCTCGGTGCAGAGCGATGGTTCAACGAGAACGCCGTCAACTTCGGCCGGCACTACACCGGCTCGCTGGCGTGTGTGCCGTCGCGTCCGACGATGTTCACGGGCCAGTATCCCGACGTCCACGGCGTCTCCCAGACCAACGGCCTCGGGAAGATGGAGGACGACTCGCGCATGCGGTGGATGCGCGCAGGCGAGGTGCCAACGCTCGGAAATTGGTTCCGAGCAGGCGGCTACGACACGCGCTACGTCGGCAAATGGCACATCACCCACGCAGACCTTCCCAGTCCCGACGGCGATGGTTCACTGTTGACTCACGACGACTCGGGCGTCGTCGACGCTGCGGCGGTCCAGGCGTACCTCGATGCTGACCCTCTCGACGCCTTCGGCTTCACGGGTTGGATCGGTCCGGAGCCACATGGCGGCGAACCTGCGATGTCGGGCTTGGTGTCTGATCCCATCTACGCAGAGCGAGCGGTTACCTGGTTGGAGGATCGCTACGCCCGCCGGGCGGCTGGCGACGAGCAGGCACAAACGCCGTTCTTGCTCGTCGTGTCGTTTGTCAACCCGCACGACATCGTGTTCGCTCCCGGCTGGCTCGGTCGGCTCGGGCGAAACAACCCCTTCGCCAACGATCCATTGAACCCACCTGCGGTTCCGGGTTCGCCAACTGACGACGAGGATCTCCGCACGAAGCCGGCTGCCCAGATTGCGTATCGAGCCTCCTACCCGACCACCTATGGGCCGGCGCCAATGGTCGAGGCTGCATACACCAAAGAGGCACAGGCGTATCGCGACCTCTACTACCGGCTTCACCTCGCGGCTGACGGACCCCTCGATCGAGTCCGGAAAGCCGTCGTTGACGGCTCGACTGACGCGGTGATGGTCCGTACTGCCGACCATGGCGAGCTGCTTGGCGCCCACGGCGGGCTGCATCAGAAGTGGTTCAACCTGTACGACGAAGCGACGAGGGTGCCGTTCGCCATCGCACGTGTCGGCTGCGCTACGACAACGCCTCGCTCCATCGACGATGCCCCGACCTCCCACGTTGATCTCGTGCCGACCTTGCTCGGCGCTGCGGGTATTGATGTCGCCGAGACTGCAGAGGTGTTGGGCAACGAGTTCAGCGAGCTCCACGAACTCCCGGGTCGCGACCTGATGCCGGTCGTCGACGGGGCCCACGCCGATCGTGACCGAACGGTGTACGCCATCACCCGAGACAACATGCCAGAGGGCGACACCGGCGCCAGTGGGATCGCTCGACGGATGGGAAAGACAGAAAAGCAGCCGCCACCGCTTCGCATCCAGGTGCCGGCCCACGTGGCCGCCAACTTCGAGAGCATCGTCACCCGTGTGGCCGAGGCCGACGCTGCCGGAGGCGCCGACCACCTCTGGAAGATCGTTCGGAGCTTCGACGATCCGTCGACGTGGACAGAACCTGGCGTACGCCACCTCGCTGCGAGTGGCCCCAGTGGAGACCAGTACCGCACCGAACCGCTGCCCGACCAATGGGAGCTCTACGACCTCGATGCGGATCCCATCGAGGCCATCAACCGGTGGGGCTGCCCCCACGCCGAAGCAGTCTTTGACCTGCTGGTTGGCCGTCTTGCCGGAGAGCGAACGCGCTCGGTACCCACCCGCAACGAACCGTGGCCGTACGCCAAACGAACCCCGCCGAAAGGTCAACTCATGAAGACACCCCCGCCACCAGCTCGTGCGGTCCGCAAACTGCTGCAGCGCGCTGGTATGCACCCCGAAGACACCCAGTCGATCGCCGTCGATCTCACTGGTCGCCGCGCCCTGTGTGTCGCCACCAACCATGGTGTTCTGGACATTGGAAAGCCCACTGGGGTGTACGCCAGCGAGCTCACCGTGCCCTACTACGCGTTTCGTGACGCCGGAATGGACGTCGACGTGGCGAGTCCCAAAGGTGGCGTCATCCCAATCGAACCACAATCGCTGCGGGCACCAGTGCGAACCGAGGCCTGCGATCGATTTCTTGGCGACGACGAACTGCGGGCCAAGGTGACCGAGTCGCTTGCGATTGCGGATGTCGATATTGGTCAATACGACATCGTGTTCCTCGCCGGTGGGTGGGGTGCGGCGTTTGATTTTGGCTTCTCCGACGCACTGGGCGAGCAAGTCACGGCTGCCAATGCAAACGATGCCGTCATCGGTGGTGTGTGCCACGGACCGCTCGGCCTGCTCAAGGCGAAGGCAGTCGATGGTTCACCACTCGTCGCCGGCCGCAAGGTCAGCGCTGTCACCGACAAGCAGGTGCGCGAACTCGGTATCACTTCGACGCCGCACCATCCCGAAACCGAACTTCGCCGCGTTGGTGCTGAGTTCGAGAGCCAAACCAAGCGGCGCGACCCGCTGGCCAATCACTGGGTCGTCGACGGCAACCTGGTGACGGGACAGAACCAGAACGCAGCGCCGATGGTTGCCCGTGAGATGCTACGGCTCGCTGCCGAACGATCCCGCGAGGCACAACTCACCAGCTGACGTGCTCACAACCGGTGTGGGTATCTGGCTCGATCTGGAAGGTGCCGTGCCCGATGCCGTAGGTGTCATCCAGGATGTCCCGCGCACGATCGAGGACGTGGTGGCCATCGACTCCTGCGCGGATCATCAGGTGAGCCGATGCGGCATCCATTTCTGAGGTGAGTGTCCAGACGTGCAGGTCATGCACGTCGACGACTCCGTCGATGTCGGCGAGATCGCGAGTCAGCGCATCGAGGTCGAACCCATCAGGGGCAGCTTGGAGCAGGATCCGAACTGACCGCCGACCAAGGCGCCACGTGCGAGGGAGAATCCACAACCCGATGGCGGCACCGATAACCGGATCGACCCACGTCCACCCAAACACCTGCAACAACACCGCAGCAATGATCACGCCGACCGAGCCGATCAGGTCGGCCAGCACCTCGAGGTAGGCGCCCTCGATGTTGAGCGACTCCTTTGATCCTTCTCGCAACAACAAGAACGCAATGATGTTGATGACAAGGCCGATGATGGCAACGATGAGGACGGGCAGGCCCTCTACCTCTGGGTCATCGAAGACTCGCTTGGCAGCTTCATAGAGCACCCACGCCGCAACGCCGAACAACAACAGGGCGTTGACGAACGCGGCCAAGATCTCGAGCCGATAGAGCCCGAACGTGTGAGACGAGGTGCGGTTCGATCCGCCAGTTTCGAAGCGGGACGCCAGCTGGATCGCGGCGAGTGCCATGCCGAGGCCGATCACGTCGGTGAGCATGTGGGCGGCGTCGGACAACAGGGCCAACGAGTTGGCGATGATGCCGGTGATCGCCTGAACGAAGAAGAAGGCAAACGTCAGCCCGAACGCCCATGCGAGGCGGCCGCGATGGCGCTCGCCGGCACGGGCGAGGCCGACACCATGATCGTGGTCGTGTCCCACCGGGGGAGAAGTTATCACGGGTACTGGAGCGTCTGAGGCCTCTGCCAGCCTCGCAAACCGACCGGTCGGCTCTAGTTCTCGATGCCGGTGTCGACGAGCGAGATCAGCGTGCCGGTCATTGTCGCCAGCGCCTCGTCGCTGCCAGCAGCGGTGAGCGCAGCTTCGCAGTAGGTGAGCGTGCGGCCCGACTTGACGACGTGAGCCGAGGCTCGGTAGGCGTCGGCACGTGCGGGTCGTAGGTAGTTGATCTTGTACTCGACCGTCAGCACGGCGGCGTTTGGCACCATCAGAGTCAGCGCCGCGAACCCGCACGCCGAGTCGAGGGAAGTGGCGACAAACCCGCCGTGAGCGAAGCCGTGTTGCTGGGCAAACCGATCGTCGTGATTGAACGCGATGTCAATGAATCCGGGACCGACTGAGGCGATCGACATGCCCATCGTTCGCATCATGTTCTGGCCGTCAAAGCTGGTTCGGACCCGCTCCTCGAAGTCGGGGTCTCGTGGTGTGTGTCCCGTCATCATGGTCTTTCCGTTCACTGGTTGAGTTCCGGCAACCGCTGCCCGATTACTATCGGAGTGATCGCATGACTGCTACCGAACCAGCGCTCGAACACTATCCGGCCATCAACGTGCGGCAGATTCCGTTCGAGTTCGCCGACGACATCGACCCCATTTGGCACCCGAAGCATCACGAGTGGTCTCACATGCTCAACGGCGTTTCACTGGCGATGCCCTACCTCGAGCCGTTCCTGATCGCCACGCTGCGAGAGGCAGCCGCCGAGATCGACGATGCTGATGTGCTCGAAGAAATCGCGGGATTCATTGGCCAAGAAGGTCAACACTTCCGGATGCACCGCCGGTACAACGAGATTCTCAAGGCAAACGGCTATCCCCAGTTGGCCGACGTCGAAGCCTTCATGAAGGACTCCTACCAGAGAATCCGTGATCAGCGCTCGCTCACGTTTCGCCTTGCGTACGCCGCTGGCTTTGAGTCGATGACCATGGGCATCACCCGTTGGCTGGTCGAAGACAGAGTGAAGTTGTTCGCCGGGAGCGATACACGAGTGGCGAGCTTTGCTCTTTGGCACATGGTCGAAGAAGTCGAACACAAGCGTGTGGCTTTCGACGCGTACCAGTCGGCCTTTGGCACATACTGGCAGCGAGCCCTCGGCGTGTTCACCGGGTCGCTCCATGTGTTCCTTCTCGCCCGGCGGGGCACGGCTGTGATGCTCAAGGCCGACGGACTGTGGCGCAACCCCCGTTCTCGGCTCCGACTCTGGAAGCGGACCGCCGAGTTCTTTGCCGAGATCCTGCCGGGGGCATTCCGCGCCGCGCTTCCCGGCCACGACCCTCGAAACGAGCCCGACCCCGAATGGGCTCGGCGCTGGATCGAGGGATACGACAAACGCCCGGATCCGACCCTGCCTCCGCTGATAAACACCTTCGATGGTCTTCTCGACGTTCCGTTCGACGAGGACGGTCAGCCGGTCACAACGTAGGCTGCCGGCATGGCAGACGACGGTTCGAGTTCGAGCAACAGACCGCTGCCTGGCGACCGAGTGGTGTACAGCCCGATCATCGATCGGCCGCCCATTAGTTGGCCAGACGGTGCCCGGGTTGCGCTGTGGATTGCTCCCAACATTGAGTTCTACGAGTATCTGCCCGCTCGCGACGGTCTCCGCAATCCCTGGCCCCGCTCGCCCCATCCTGACGTCCGCGGCTACGCCGAGCGCGAGTACGGCAACAGGGTTGGGTTCTGGCGGCTCCTGCCCGTGCTCGATCGCTACAACGTCCGCTGCACCGTGTCGCTCAACTTTGCCGTGCTCGATCACTTCCCCGAGATCGCCGAGGCAATGGTCAGTCGGCAGTGGGAGTTGATGTCGCACGGCATCTACAACACCCGCTATCTCAACACCCTGACCGAAGACGAAGAGCGAGCCTTCTACGCCGATACCCAGGAGAGCTGCCTGTGGGCTACCGGTCAGCCCCTCAAGGGCATGCTCGGTCCGGCGGTTTCCAACACTCTGGCCACTCCGGACCTGATGGCCGAAGCCGGGCTGATCTACCACGCCGACTGGTTTCACGACGACCAGCCGGTGCCGATCTCGGTCGACTCGGGCCGTTTGGTGTCTGTGCCGTATTCGATCGAGCTGAACGACACACCCGTCTACAACCAGCACTACGAAGCCGACTACTTCGCCTCGATCTGCAAGTCGCAATTCGACCAGCTCTACGAGGAAGGTGCCGAGAGCGCGAGGGTGATGTGTATTGCCCTCCACCCCTATGCCACGGGCGCTCCACACCGAATCCGCTACCTCGAAGAGACGCTCGACTACATCTTCAGCCACGACGGGGTGTGGCAGTGCACCGCGGCAGACATTGCCGAGCACTACCTCGCCCATCACTACGACGATGCGGTTGCCGCCGCTCAACGCACAGCAACGTGAGCGCGTCCTGATGCCCGCTGAACGTCAACCCGGCCTCGATCACGACCACTACGACTGGTCGCCCATTTCGAGTCGCCCAACTCGTGACCTTCCCGGTGGGGCTCGTTTGGCCGTGTCGGTCATGGTGGTGCTCGAGTACCTCGAGTGGCAACCACCCGAGGGGGCCATCACGGGACGCGAGCTGCCCGGAGGCCTCGGCGTGCAGCTGCCCTTTCCCGACTACGCGAAACACACCCATCGGGAGTACGGCCACCGCGTTGGCATCTTCCGGCTGCTCGACCTTCTGGAGCGGAACGGCATCCCACCGCTGGTGGCCATCGATGCCATGACGGTGCAGCGCTACCCCTGGCTCGCGAACCACGTGCATGAGCGTGGCTGTGAGCTCGTCGGGCACGGTATATCACTCAGCCGAATGATCTCGAGTCGTATGTCTGAAGACGAGGAGCGGGCCTACATCACAGAATCCCTCGACACTGTCGCCGGTGTGACCGGGGAACGGCCCGCCGGCTGGTTTGGCGTCGAATACAACCAGTCGCCCCGAACGCCGGCTCTGCTGGCCGCAGCCGGCGTTCGTTATGTGTGCGATTGGGTCAACGATGAGCAGCCCTATCCGATGCACGTACCGAGCGGCGAACTCTGGTCGGTGCCGCTGCTGCTCACTGCCGACGACGCCCACGCCTTGGCCGACCGGCGGGTGCCGATCGATCGATATTGCCGATCGCTCGTCGAGTCAGCCGAAGTGATGGCTGCAGAGGGGGGCCGTCACCTCTTCGTTGTCCTCCGTCCGTGGCTGTCAGGCCAGCCCTTCCGGGCTCGCCAACTCGCCGAGGCCTTCAGGTCGATCATGGCGATGGATGGCGTGGTTGCCTGTCGGCCTGGTGACTTGCTCTGACACTCGTTCCGACGCAGATCTACCAAGCGGCAAGTACGCCCTTCACGGCCTCTCGGTAGTCGGCGATCCGACGCAACTTGAGGTCTTCGAAACCTCGCACATCGTCGGCGAGCTCGGCAATCTCCACTGCTTGCGCCAGCCGTTCAGCGGATGGGTTCGCCTCCAGGCCACGGAGCAGCCGATCGAGAAGATCGTCGTATTCGTCGATGAGTTGACGCTCGGCTGTACGAACCTCGGCTCGACCGAACGGATCAAGGGCCGTGCCGCGCAACCGTTTGCCCTTCGCAAGGGCGGCAAACGCAGAACGTGACTTTGTCGAGAATCGGAGCTTGCGGTCGATCCCCAGCGCTCGCATCAGGGGTGGGTGCAGGTGAAACGAAGCCGATGCAGGGGTTCCACCGGCAGCCCGAACGACGTGCTCGGCTTCCGGAGCGAGCATCAACCGCGCGACCTCGTACTCATCCTTGTAGGCCATGAACTTGTGCAGGCCGTGCGCTGCAGCTCGGACGAATTCGGTCGAGACGGGATCAACGTTCCGCTCGTTTGCGGCTACGGCTTCGACCTTGCTGAGGAAGCGCTCGGCCCAGGCCTTGTCACCCCACGCAATCAAGTCAGCGGTTCGCACGCGGACGTGGTTGTGGATCTCTCGGGGCAGGGCCGCCACGCGACGTTCGAGATCTGACGGGAGCGGATCGACCTCGACGCTGGGCGTCGCGTGACCTTGGAGGGCGGCGGCAGCTTCGACGTGTTCGCGGTCGTGGGCCCAGGCTCGACCCCATGACACGGCAGCGAGGTTGGCCTCGACGGCGATGCCATTCAGCCGAATGGCCTCGTTCAGGTGCTCGACGGCGACGGGGACGGCGCCGAGCTGGACCCCAGCGCCGAGCACAAACATGTTGGCCGCAGCCCGTGAACCGACGAGACGTTCGGCGAGATCGGCCGCATCCATCCAGTGGGGCACCACATCGAGCTTGCTCGAGAACCGTTGGCTGAACTCGGCAGTGCCGGGGTAGGGAATCGAAGGGTCGACGACAATCGCCCCCGTTGGGGTCTGATGGGACGATCCCACCACGATGGTGTGTGGTCCCATCACCTGCATCACACGATCGCTGGCCGCGACCATCTGGTCGAAGGCAAGAACGGAGCTGGCCTCGCCGGCACTGATCACGTTTGAGGCGTCTGTTCCGTCACGAGTGAGCACGACGTCCGACACAACGGGGCCCGCCTTCTGCGAAAGGCCGGTCTGGTCGAGTCCGCGCACTTCCCAGCCATCGAACATTGCCGCGGTGGCCAGAATCTGGGCCACGGTCACCACCCCGGTGCCGCCAATGCCGGCTAAGCGCATCCCCACCCGGGACCGGTCAGTCGACGGGGGATGGGGGACCGTTGGCGGCTCGGAGGTGTCGGCACCCCGTGCGGGATCGACATCAACGGTCATAAACGACGGGCAGTCGCCGTGGAGGCAGGAGCGGTCGATGTTGCAACTGGCTTGGTCAATCGTGGTCTTGCGCCCCAAAGCAGTGTCGAGCGGCTGGACCGACAAGCAGTTGCTGACATCGCCGCAGTCGCCACAGCCCTCACAGATCCGATGGTTGATCACGATCCGCTCGGTGGGAGTCGGCGCCCTGCCCCGCTTGCGGTCGCGACGCAGTTCGGCCGCACACTCCTGGTGGTGCACGAGGATGGTGACCCCGGGCGTCTTGGCCAAGAGCTCTTGAGCTTCGACAATGCGAGTTCTGTCCCACACCTCGATGCCCCCGGGCAGTGAGCGCCGGTCGTAGGCTTTGACGTCGTCGGTCGTCACGATGATGCGGGCAACCCCGTGGGCGAGGAGCGACTGACACATGGCCGCCACTCCGATCTGATGAGATGCGTCCTGGCCGCCGGTCATGGCAACGGTTTCGTTGTAGAGGATCTTGAAGGTGATGTTGGTCCCGGCGCCGATGGCTGCCTGCACGGCGAGTTGGCCGGAGTGAAAGAAGGTGCCGTCTCCGAAGTTCTGCACGATGTGATCGGTGCCGACAAAGGGGGCCATGCCGATCCAGTGCGCTCCCTCGTTGCCCATGGCCGTGATGCCGATTGTCTCGCCTACCCGCTCCGGTTCCATCAACAGGGACATCCCATGGCAGCCGGTTCCGGCACCAACGAGCGTCCCCTCCGGCACCTTGGTTCCCCAGTTGTGTGGGCAGCCTGAGCAGAAGAACGGGGTGCGGTTGACGGTGAGGGGGATGCGGGTGCGGGGCTTCGTTGCCTCAGTGTCAGCTGTCGGAGTCATCCGCTGGTCGAGCTTGGTCGCCAACCGTTGGCGCAGGCCGGGGGCGATGGCATCGGCATCGAGGCGACCCCACATCCGCATCAGCTCGCTGCCGTCGTCATGGGTCTTGCCGAGCACCCGAGGGGCGTTGGCTGCTCCGTACAGTGCGTCCTTGATCAGCCACTCGAGCGACGGGTTCTTTTCTTCAACCACGACGATTTCTTCGAGGTCCCTGGCGAAGTGATGCACCAGATCGCGGTCGAACGGAACGGGCATGCGCAGGTGCAGCAGGCGGACCCCTGCGGCGGCGAGATCACTCTCGTCTGCGAAGCCGAGCCTGCGCAGCGCATCGAGGAGCTGGTAGTAGGTGAAACCGGTGGCAACCAGCCCGATCCATGCATCCGTGGGATCGACGCTCACGCGGTTCAGTCGATTCTCGACGCCGTAGCTGTGGGCGAGGACCGAGCGGACCTCGTGAAACTCCCGCTCGACGTCCACCATGCGTGGGCCCAGGAAGACTGCACTCGGCGTGTTGCGCCACGGAACGCCATCGACCTCGAGCTCGGGGAGAATCGGGGCGCTCTGGAGCACGGGGAGATCGACCGTGCCGCCGCCATCGGCCACGGGGGTCACGATCTTCATCGCCGACCACAGCCCAGAGGCACGGCTGATGGCGACGGCGTGCAGGCCGAGCTCAAGGCACTCCTGCGCGGTCCCCGGATAGAGAATGGGCATGTGGAGGTCGATGAGCGCGGCATCGGACGATGAAGGCATCGTCGAGGACTTGGCCATCGGGTCATCGCCGACGAGAGCAACGGCGCCGCTGTGGCGTGCCGTGCCAGCGAAGACGCCGTGGCGGATTGCATCAGTTGCGCGATCGAGCCCCGGCGCCTTGCCGTACCAAAAGCCGACCACTCCGTCATGGCGGGCATCGGGTCGCGAAGCTGCGAGTTGTGACCCCATCACAGCGCTTGCCCCGAGCTCTTCGTTGACGGCCGGCTGGTGAACGATCGGGAGGTCCGTGACCTGTCGCAAGAGGCGACTGATCTCCATGTCGAAGCCGCCGAGCGGTGAGCCCGGGTAGCCAGACAGCAGCGCCGCAGTGCTCAGGCCAGCTGCTCGATCCATCCGGAGTTGTTCGACCGGAATGCGAGCGAGCGCCTGAATGCCCGTGAGATGCACACGCCCGTCGGTTCGTTGGTAACGATCTTCGAGGCGGTACGGCAACATGGGGCTGGTCATGGTGGTCTCCGATGATTCCGGCGAATCAGACCATGGTGCTCAGAGTGCTGTGTTCTTGTCGAGTCATTCGAATATATAATTGCCAGATGAAGCAATCGCCGAATATTGACGAGATTGATCATCAGCTTCTCGCTGTCTTGCAAGCAGATGCTCGGCAGTCGAACAAGGCCATTGCAGCGGCAGTCGGGGTCGCACCGTCGACCTCACTGGCTCGTATCCGTGAGCTTGAGGAAGCCGGTGTGATCCGCGGCTATCACGCCGACATTGACCCGGCGGCCTTGGGGCGCAACGTGAGCGCCCTTGTCTCGGTTCGTCTATCGCCAAAGTCTGAAGCGCTGGTGCAGCGCTTCATCGATTCGCTGTGGGCACTTGACGGCGTCGTGGCGATCACGTTGCTCACGGGCCCCTACGACATCCTCATCGAGCTCAGTCTGCCGTCGATCGATGATCTGCGAGGCCTTGTGCTCGAAAGCATTGCGAGCTTTGAGGGCGTCCGCGATGAGCAGACCGTGATCGTGTTTGAACATCGTCGAAAGACGGTGTTGGCGGACGTCTAGGCTCGCCGCAGTGACGCCCCGACTTCGCCAACTCGTCTTGATCGGCTTCGTGTTGATTGCGACGGCGTGCAGCGATGTGGAGATTCAAGCTGTGCCTGCCAGCGATTCCGTGGGGCCCTCGGTGCCGCCATCGTCGGTGCAGACGACCATCGAGACGTCGGTGGCTACCACCGCAGCGACCACTACAAGTTTGACAACGTCGAGCACCGTTTCGGAGTCGACGAGCGTCGAAGAAACGTCGACCTCTGTTGAAGATCAGCCGACCCGCATTCGGATTCGGCTCGAACGTCGAGTGGCCGATGACGCCACCGCCGAGTTTGCTGAGCTCGTTGAAGCAGTGCTGCGGGACGAACGAGGCTGGCAACGGGCGGGTTTCGAGTTCGCGTTCAGCGATACCGACTACGACTACACGGTGGTGCTGGCCGAAGGGTCAGAGGTCGACCAACTCTGCCTTCCCTACGACACCGGCGGACGGTTCTCGTGCCAGATCGGCTCGGTCGTTGCCCTCAACGCCGATCGCTGGCGCACCGCAGTCGACAGTTGGCCAGCGACCCTCGACGAGTACCGCACCATGCTGGTGAACCACGAGGTGGGCCACCTGATCGGCCAGCATCATCCGGCCGTTCGATGCCCGGGTGAGGGCGAACCGGCGCCTGTGATGGCCCAACAATCGTCTGGTGTTGCACCCTGCACCGCCAACCCGTGGCCCCAAGACTGGGAAATCGACTGCGCTATGCGGCGTCTCGAACCGCTGGCCCCGCCCTACGAGACCGACATTCAGCTCACGTGTGGTCCCGACGGACCGCTCGGCTGAGCCGTCACCTTGGCCTCCGCCTAGGGCAGCTCGATCACCGTCACGGCGCCGGTGTCGCCGTCGACCTCGATCGTTGCCCCGTCGGGGATGCGCTTCGTGGCGTCTGTCGCTGAGACGACGCAGGGGATGCCCAACTCGCGGCTCACAATGATGGCGTGGCTGAGTGGGGCGCCGACGTCGACCACAACGCCGCCCGCCGGCACGAACAGCGGTGTCCACGCAGGGTCGGTCATCGGAGCAACGAGCACATCCCCCGGCTCGAGCGCCAGAGGGTCGGCAGCATTGAGCACGACTCGGGCCCGTCCTCGATAACTGCCGGGGCAGCCTCCGACACCCTGAATCGATCCGCCGGCTGCCAGCACTTCGATGCCTTCGTTGCTCCGCTCGGGCCATTCGGCAACGGGGGCTGGTTGCTCAGCGATGATGTAGGGCTCTTGGCGGGTCTGCAAGAACTCGTGGTGGGCCAGACGATCGGCGACGGTCTGGCGCAGATCGGCAAACGAACCGTCGATTGCTGCGGAGAGCTCGTCGTCGAACAACATGCAGATGTCGCGTGCGTCGTCCAGATCGCCCCGTTCGACGAGCCGAGCCCCGAGCTCCCACAATGCAATGCGGACCTCGCCGATCACGCGAATGATATTGGTCTTCGTGCGCTCGCGGCCCGGCAGAAACACCGCTGCTGATGCAAGCGCAGCCTGGAAGGTGCCGGCGGCCTCTGCGTCGCCCTCGAGCATCGGAGCTAGTTCAGCCGCCAAGTCATTGCGCTCTGCCTCCCGGCGTGAGTTCTCGTCAAAGGGCGAGCTCTCGTCGTCGGCCACGCGCATGCGGTCAACGGCGGCAAGGAAGTCGTCTGGGCGAGTTTCCCAGGTATGTGAGTAGAGGTCCCACTCGTTCTGCCCGCGCGAACCGAACTCAGTGAGGAAACCGTCGAGCTCGGCCACGAACGCCACTGTGTCGGCATTGTCGTCGGCGCGAAGACGAGCATCGAGCCCTGGAGTTCCGGCCTCAAAAGCGGCGGTAAGTGCGGCCGAACCACGCACGGTCCGCGAGAGCTGCCACATTGCGTACGAAGGAGCGGCAGAATCGACTCCACCCAGGCCAGCGATCAGTCGCATAGCTGCCTCTGGTCGTCCGAGGGCGGCGCAAATCTGGCCGAGGGCGCCGGGAGCGATCGAGGCGGCACCCGACTGGTTGATGTGCTCGGCAAACATGCGTCGAATCGTCGGCCCGAACGCACGGGCTCGAGCCAGAACGTCAGCATCGGACGCGGCGGAGAGATCGGGCCGGCTGGCGCGGATGTCGTGGGCCTCGGTGGTTGAGGCATTGACCGCGTCTTGGTTCATGTCGCCCATGACCCAGCCCAGCCAGCCCGCCATCACTTCGGTGGTATGGGGGTTGTCGTGCCAATCCTGCGCCACGTACGGGGGAACGTCGGCGCCGCCAAAGTAAGCGGCATCGATGGCATCGGCAGTGAAGCCGGGCGTGCGTTCGGCCCACACCCTCGTCAGGGTCAGACCGAGGTAGGCGTAGCCGCCAAAAATCCCGACCGTCTCGGGTTTCTCCGGATCGATCTCGTGAGGTTCGAATCCCAGGTGGGTGACACTCGTGTCGCGCCAGCCCCTGCGACAGTGGGTCCCGAAGACGAGGTCCCACCCGAGCGGGCTCGGTGGCTCTGGCAGCACCTCACCCACGTTGGCCCGAGTCCACACATCGAATTTCGGATCGTAGGTCTCCTCATCGATCCACCGGATGTCGTTCACGATTCGCCCCTTCGACGCGGTTGGTGCAATGACCTTAGCCACCAGCCGCCAGCCGAG
Source organism: uncultured Acidimicrobiales bacterium (assembly GCA_937976305.1). Lineage (GTDB taxonomy): Bacteria > Actinomycetota > Acidimicrobiia > Acidimicrobiales > SZUA-35 > CALEWY01. Next base: position 28,016 of record CALJSB010000023.1, on the reverse strand, counting down.
GTAGAGAGCTCGTTGGCGTAGTCTCGAGGTGGGCAAAGTGTCGAACTTGCAAGACTCGCAAGGCGATTCTCACGAAACCAGGAAGCGACGGCCAGGCGATGTCTCGACCGACGATCTCGACGGCGGTTATCTGATACCAGCCCTTCCTCGTCTCGATCGAGGCCTCGCCGGCCAGAACGTTCTGCACCCAGCTGGCCTTTGGTCCGTAGGTCAACGCGACGATCCCGTTGCGGGCCGAGCCGAAGATGTTCACCGGCGTCGCATAGCGGCGGCCGGTGCGTCGTCCGGTGTGGTGCACCACAGCGAAGCCCGGAGTGCGGCGGGCGATTGGCTCGATGAATCGGTTCGTCGCTCGCTTGTTGAACCGAGCGACGGCGTGTGGAAGGGGCACGATGCGGGCTTGGGTCGCCGAGGGAGGGTTCAGGGCCGATAGCCGAGTGGCCGAGGCCCGAGGTTGTCGGCTGACGACGCAATCCGGGCCGCGTTCGCGACCCACTCACACAACAGCGGACGGGTGTCGAGCGGATCAATCATCTCTTCGATCTGAAAGCGTGAGAGTGGGCCGAGAGGGCCTCGCACCGACTCGATACGGGCTTCGAGTTCGGCCCGCAGCGCAACGGGGTCCTCGGCTTCGGCCAGTTGACGTTTGTAGGCCGCTTCGATGCCACCCTCGGGCGGAATGCCACCGGTGTCGGCGGCGGGCCACACCACTCGGTTGTTGAACTCTCGTCGAGGGGTTGCGTAGTTGTTGCCGGCCACCCCGAAGCTCCGCCGCATGAGCACGGTGAAGATCGGCACCTTCGTCTGAGCAAACGCCACCATCCAGGTTGCTCCCCGCCGAATCGTGCTCGTGATTTCGTGCTCGATACCGACAGCGAACCCCGGATTGTCGACGAGATTGACGACCGGCAGATGAAACAGGTCGCAGAGGTCGAGGTGACGGGTGAGCTTGTCGCAACCATCAGCTGTGAGGGCGCCTCCGTTGATGTGCCGGGAGTCCGAAGCGATCACCCCGACGGGGTGGCCGTTCAAGCGAGCGAACCCGGTGACCTGATCGGTTCCCCAATGGGTGCCGATCTCGAAGAACGAGTCGAGGTCGGCGATCAGTGTGATGGCCCGCCGAATGTCGAAGGTCGTCGTCCGCTTTCTCGGAATCAGCCACGACAGTTCGTCTTCGCGACGGTTGGGGTCGTCGGTCGGTTCAACCCGAGGTGGGGCATCGAACACGCTGGGCGGGAGATACGACAGAAAGCGTCTGGTCATCTCCATTGCCTCGTCTTCGGTCTCGGCGAGGTTGTCGACCGAGCCATTGCGAGCGTGGATCTCCCACCCGCCGAGTTCTTCCTTGGTGATGTCGACGCCCATGGCGTGGCTCACGACGGGAGGTCCGGCCACGAACAACTGCGAGATGTCGCGCACCATGACCGAGAAGTGACCGAGCACCGCTTTGGCCGCCCCGAGGCCCACAACGCTGCCGAGCAGCACGTTCACAACGGGGACTTCGGCCAACTGTCTGGTGTACTCGGTTGACCCGAGGTGCCCCGGGAGGAACGAGCCGCCCCCACCCGAGACTCTTGGCTTGCCGGCTTCGATGGCCCCGCTGCTCTCCTTGGCGTTTGATTCGCCCTTCGCCTTCTGCTCGGGAACCATCGATGCCACTGAACCTCCGCCCGATGATCCGTCCAAGAGCCGGATAGAGGGAACCCGCAACTCAACGGAGAGTTGGTCGAGGTACACGCTCTTTGCGGCGATCGCTCCGTCGGAGTGCCCGCCACGGGAAGTGAAGTCGTCTGCGCAGACAACCGCCGGACGGCCCTCGATCGTGCCCGTGCCACCGACGCTGTTGGCCGGGGTGAAGGCAGTGATATTGCCGTGCTCGTCGTAGGACGCGAACCCTGCGGTGCTTCCCACCTCGCGGAACGACCCCTCGTCGAGCAGCACATCGATCCGTTCACGACATGTCAGCTTGTTGCGGCTGCGTTGCCGAACAACGCCTCGCTCTTGTGAGTCGGGGCCGAGTCGTTCCTCGGCCAGCCGTTGAAGGGTGGAGACCTGATCGAGCGTGTCCTGCCACGGGCTGCCACCGGATCCGTTGGCTTGTGCGCTGTCGGTCGCCTCGAGGGCGGCAAGCACATCGTCGGCGTGCACCTGATCGCCAATACCGACCGCAGCCAGGCTGCGAACGGTGCCGGATGCAGGCGCAGCGACGACGGTCTCCATTTTCATGGCGCTCAGCACGAACAGGGGAGCGCCAGCCGACACGCTGTCGCCAACCGCAACGGCGATGTCAATGATCGTGCCTGCACCGGGGCAGATGACGGCGTGCTGCCCTGGGGCGACAACAGCGGGTTCGATCGCTGGGCCAGTGGCGGTGGCCGCAGCAGCCGAGCCAGCGACAGCCCCGAGAAGTTCACCAAGCGGTGCGTCGGGTGTCGTTGTGTCGACGAGATCAGGGCGTTCAGCGAGCATCGTGGTGCGAGCGTCAGCTGCGCCGAGTTCGTCGGCTTCGAGGATTGCGGCCAGTGAACCCAGGTTGGTCGGTAGGCCGTCGATGTGGAATCGCTCGATGGCTCGCCTGGTCACGTCGAGGGCATCGGCGAGTGTTTTGGCCCGGCCGATGACCTTGGCCAGTAGGGGATCGAAGAAGGGTGGGGGTGTCAGCCCGGCATAACCCGATCCGTCGGTTCGAACTCCCGCACCGCCGGGCTCGCGGTAGCCGGCGATGGTGCCCGCCCCCGTTGCCACGACTCGGGCCTGCACCGCATGGCCGTACGGTTCAGAACAGTCAGTGATGCCCAGCTCGCCAAGGGTCTGCCCGGCCGCAAGCGCGAACTGCGTTGCGACGAGGTCAACTCCGGCGACCTCCTCGGTCACGGTGTGTTCCACTTGAATCCGAGGGTTGCACTCGATGAAGAAGTGGGCGCCGCTGTCTGGGTCGACCAGGAACTCGACGGTTGCGGCGTTGCGGATGCCGCCGGCGACTGCCAGCTCAGTGGCCTGCTGCCACAGGGTCTGACGAAGTGCTGAATCGAGCCCCGAGGCCGGGGCGATCTCGACCACCTTCTGGTTGCGGAGCTGCACCGAACAATCTCGATCTGCGAGATGCACGGCGGTGCCCGCTTGGTCGACGAGTACTTGCACCTCGATGTGGCGGGGACGCTCGATGAGCTTTTCGACAAACAGGGTGCCGTCGCCGAATGCTGCTGCGGCCTCCGACGCGCAGCGTTCGAACGCCTCTTCGAGTTCAGAAGGCGAGTCGACCCTGCGGATACCTCGACCACCGCCTCCAGCCGATGCCTTCAGAACAACGGGAAAGCCAACGTCGTTGGCAATTGAGGCCGCCATCGTTGTGTCGGCAACCGCATCGGAACTTCCCGGGACGGTTGGAATGCCCGTTGCGGTGGCAAGGGCGCGGGCTGCGACCTTGTCGCCAAACAAGCCAAGGGCCTCTGGTGGAGGTCCGATGAAGGTGATGCCGGCGGCTTCACAGGCCGATGCCAGGGCAGGGTTCTCCGAGAGGAATCCATACCCGGGGTGGATGGCATCGCAGCCCGCTTCGACAGCGGCCCCCACGATGGCGTCGACGTCGAGATAGCCGGCAACCGGGTCACTGGGCGTGGACGGGATCAACACCGCAGCGTCAGCCAGTCGGGTGTGCAGGGCTCGTTCGTCGGCATCGACGTAGATGGCGACCGACTCGGTGCCGCTGACCGCAGCCGCTTCAGCAATCCGGATGGCGATCTCGCCGCGGTTGGCAATCAGTACTCGGCGCAGGGGTGAAGGCACGGCGGTCGACTCGTTTCTCTGCTCAGCGGTCTTGCTCGAGCCGAACCTAAACGAGGCTGGTGCCGTGCGCCCAAACGTCGCGAGCGATGGCTCAGCCGAGGATGGTGAGGAACTCGTCCTCGCTGACGCCACACGAGAAGGTAATGAGCGAGAGGAGCTCATCCGGCAGTGTTGGAGCCGCGAAGAAGCTCTGCGCTTCCGTGAGCGGGAGGTCGCTGATCCAGAGCGCCATCTCGTTGGTGGCACAGTCCCATTGCTCAGCACCGAGGGCAGCACTTTGGTCGCCGAAGAAGACGGTTCGGACGTCTGGTTCGCAACCGAACAGTGCGGCGAAGTTGGCGGCTTCGTCGTCAAGCACGGTGAGGCCTTCGCTGTCGAGGCGCTCGAGGACACAGTCGCTCACACCAGCCAGATCCCTGACACCGAGCTGGTACATCGTCACGTCGAATTGGTCGATCGCCCGCTGTTCCGGCGACCGGTCGTCATCCTCTTCGTCGCTCCTCAAGTCCTCGATCTGGAGGTTGCCAGCAGACTCCTCGCTGGTGATGTCGTCAGCAGCGCTTTCGTCAGCGCTCTCGTCAATGCCGTCGGTCGATTCCGCTGTTTCGGCCATCTCAGTTGTCTCGGCCGTATCGCTCGCGCCAGCCGCCGTATCGGTGGCATCGGAGTCGCCACACGCAGCAAGCAGAACGATGCATGCGAGCGCCAGGACAGCCGGGACGCGGCGAGATCGAGAAGTCAGGAACAACCAGGTAGTCACGCCCACCACCGTATTGCCCCCGGCAACGCAGCAGCCGTCGCGCCCGCCCTACGGCTGGTAGGGGAACGATGAGTGGTGCTGGACGATCTTCAGCTCGCCGGCGTCGTTGCGCCGATACCCGAAACTCTTGTCGACCACCGTGGTCTGACCGTCTTTGTCGGTGAAGCTCATGTTGCCCATCCACATGCCAACGCCACCTTCGACAAATGATGCAGACGGCATGCTGTCGACCGACCGCCAGCTCTTGAGGGCGAAGCCGCCATCGTTGGGATAGGTGGGGTCGTGGGCGACGAAGTACGACAACGCCCCTTCTTTGGTCGGACGGAAGGTCTGCTCGCCACTCGCCATCGTCGGTTTGAACAGCACTGGTCCGAGCTCGTACGCGTAGAGATCGTCGATGATCGTTGTGGCGAGCGATCGTGCCTCGTCGATGCCGTGCTCATCGAATGCGAGCGAGATCTGGATGAGACCGTCGCTCCAGGCATTGCGGGCGGTGTCGAGGTCAGCTGCGGAGATGTTCATACTGGATCGCCTCTGGTAGACGTGATGGTGAGGAAGGTGAGGCCTCGGCGAGATGGTATCGAGGCTTCCCTTTGCTCAAGAACCACGATCGAACCAATCCGCGAACGAGAAAGAAGGACCTCATACCGAGCCGAACTCTCGAAGGTAGGTGCGCCACCCAGCTTCGGCGTGGGTGTGGTGCGTCGGAGCGCCGGCCTGTTCATCTCGCTCTGCTCGAAGCTGATCAATCGCTTCCTGATCGATGGCGCAAGCGGTTTCGGGCAGGTCGACGCCGAACACCCTCGCCGCGTTGGCTCCGAAAATCTTGCGCTTGATCTCGTCGGTCAGGGCCGGGTAGCCGAATTGTTCCTGAAACTGTTCGGAGATCTGAAAGGCCCGGAACATCTGGATCTGATCCTGGGGCGAGCCGTACCAGATCGAGTCGCTACCCCACAGGATGTTGTCTTCGCCGAAGTGCACCAGCAGCTTGCCGATCACGTGGGCTGCTTCGTCAGGGCTCGCCATGACGTTTCGCCAGGTCGATCCGAGTTCGGCGTAGACGTTGAACTCGGTGCCTGGGCCGAGCCCGGCGTTACGCACCGACGTGATGAGGCGGTTCACTCCGACGTCGTCGTTGGCGTCGTAGGGGCCTTCAACCAGCGACGACTCGTATCCGGAGTGATAAACGAGGATGTCGACGTCTGGATGGTTGACCGCAGCAGGTCCGACATCAACGGGTGACGACCAGACGTCGTTGCCAGAGAGGCCCTTGTGGACGGCAACGATCGGCACGCCGACCTCCTGGACCTTCTCGAAGTAGGCCTGGCCCGTGTCGTCGTCGAGCCGCCATGGTGGGCCGCCATTGTGGGTGTAGGTCTTGAAGGCCCGGATTGGGAAGTTGGCGGCAACGGTTTCCATTGCGTCGAGGCCCACCGAGGTCGGGAACGACTCTCCCTGCATCATCACTCGATCGGAGCACCCCATTCGATCTGCGGTTTCGATGGCTCGCTGCATGACTTCGGGGGAGAGGGCGCCGTTGCCGAAGGGGATCGCTGAGAGCATCACCATTGCGGTGTCGCTGTCGAGAAACATGGCCTCGAGGAAATGATCGATGCCGTAGCAATCACCGGGTTGGGCCTCGCCACATGACGACTGTGGGAAGCCGGGGTCGCCGGGCGCATCGTCTGGGTACTCCAGCAAGTGACCCTGCACATCGAACACGTACTCTTCCTCGGGAGCCGCCAGCGCTTCTTCCGCGGTCTCCTCGTCCATCGTGACGTCCGATTCAGCCTCGGGTGCCGTTGTCGTGTTGGCCGTCGTTGTGGTGGTGCTGGTGGTCGAAGGGTCGAACTGTCCGCCGACGTCACCCTGTTCGCGGCTGCACGCAGCAAACACCGCCATGGTGGTGGTTGCTCCGAGCGTGGTCCGCAGAAACTGCCGACGGCTCATGCCGAGGCGGCGGGCTTTGTCGTCGACGATGGCGTTCGTTCGCTCGATGGTGCGACGCACGAGTGGGCTTGGTGGCCTGGGCACGTACTCGCCGTTGGAGCACGGTTCGAGCTTGATGGGCAGACCGGGATCGGGTGGCTCTTGCGTTGCCATGGATCGAGCGTCGCACACCACGGTCAAGGGAGCGTCGCGGGTGTGGCAAGAGTTCGCAAAAATCCGTCGCAGCGCATCGCATTGGCGGACCAGCACGGAGCCGTAGGATCGGCGGATGCGTCGAGGCAAGCGCCAACAGACGACTCGTCCTGCGGTCACCGCGCCTCCAGTTGGCGGGGCGTATTCGCCGCTCGCTGACGCCGACCGAGATGCGATCGTCGATCACGCCTTCGACATGCTGGCGCACGTCGGTATGGCCGATGCGCCCGCCGGTCTCGCAGAACGACTGCTGAGCGCAGGGGCGACGTATCGGGACGACGGGCGGCTGCTTCTGCCTCGGGCGATGATCGAGCGAGCCCTTGGCCGTGCGCCCTCAATCGTGTCGCTCCCAGGCTTTGATCCGGACCGGGGCCTGTCCATTGGTGGTGGCGCCGTCCACATCGGCACTGGTGGAGCAGCCGTCAACGTGCTCGATGCGAACACCGGCGTCTACCGCGAATCCGAACTGCGTGATCTGTGGTCCATGATGCGAATGGTCGATGAGCTTCCCAACATTCACTACGGGCTCCGTCCGCTGGTTGCCCGAGACGTCACAGATGAGCTCGAACTCGATCTCAACACGGCGTTTGCGGTGACCGCAGCGACAGCAAAGCCAACCGGGGTGAGCTTCACGTCAGCCGCCACTGTGGACCCTGTCGTTGATCTGTTCGACATGAGCCTTGGCGGAGAGGGCCGGTTTGCCGCTCAACCGTTCTCGATGGCTGTCGTGGTGCATGTGGTGCCTCCGCTGCGATTCTCACCGGAGGGCTACGAGATCATGGAGCGGGCGATTGCTCGGGGCATGATCGTGCAGACATGCTCAGCAGGACAGGCAGGAGCCACCTCACCACCGTCGTTGGCGGGCAGCTTGGCCCAGGGCCTCGCTGAGATTTTGGCCGGTGTCGCCATGGCCGATGCCATCAAACCCGGGCACCCCTGCATTCACGCCTTCATGCCCTTCGTGTCTGACTTGCGAACAGGGGCGATGACCGGAGGCAGTGGCGAAGCCGCTGTCGCCAGTGCCGCAGCAGCCCAACTGCTCGGTCATCTCGACATCCCGCATGCGGTGTCGGCCGGCATCACCGAGGCGAAGGCCGCGGACAGTCAGGCCGGGTACGAGAAGGGCTACACCGTTGCGCTGGCCGCCCAAGCCGGTGCCGAGATGGTGCAGCTCTCGGTCGGCATGTTGGGTTCGATCATGGTGGCGAGCCCCGAGAGCCTCGTGATCGACAATGACATGTGCGGTGCCATCTTGCGGTCGGTTCGCGGGGTCGAGGTCGACACCGCCTACTTGGATCTCGACATGATCGACGGCGTGGTAAGTGGCGAAGGCCACTACCTCGGTGAGCCGCAAACGCTTGAGCTCATGCGGACCGAGTACGTCTACCCGGACCTTGGCGACCGTCAGACCGTCGACGAGTGGGTGTCGGCCGGCAAGCCGAGCCTGTGGGACCGAGCGTCCGTCCAGGTCGAGCACATCCTGGCCGCTGGGCGCCCCGATCACCTTCCTCGCAGCGCAGAAGATGCGATTCGAGCTCGGTTCCCGATTCAGCTGGATGTGCACAATGACTGAACGGTTCGAAATCGTCGTTGTTGGCGGTGGCGCGGTCGGTGCCTCGATCCAATGGCACCTCGCAACTGCGGGACGAACAAACTCGGTGCTGCTCGAGAAGCACGAATTGACCGCCGGCTCCACATGGCATGCGGCGGGCAACGTGCCCACGTTCTCCAACAGCTGGCTCGGACAGCGAGCCGGCAACTACGCCTGGAAGCTCTACTCCGAGCTGGCAGTCGACCCCGAGGCGCCGATTACCTACCGACACACCCAAGCGTTCTGGCCCGGGCACACCCCGGAGCGAATCAACCACTTCCACCATCTCATCGGCATCGCCACCGGTCTCGGGTTTGATCTGCAGATGATCTCGCCAACCGAGATGGAGGAGCTCCACCCGTTCTGGCAGGACGACGGTTCGGTGATCGCCGGGCTGCTCGACCCGTACGAAGGCGACATTGATCCCAGCGGACTCACACAGTCGTTTGCCACCCGCTCACGGGCCCTGGGCGGTCAGGTATGGCGGCACACCCAGGTGGTTGACCTCAACCGGCTCGGTGCCGAAAGCGACGCGCGTTGGAGCGTGACCATCGAACGCGGCGGCGAGCGCTCGGCGATCGAGTGCGACATCGTGATCAACGCCGCTGGTTTCTACGGTGCTGAGATCGCAGCGATGGCCGGCATCGATGCACCGCTCGCTGTTCTGGAACATCAGTATCTGTTGACCGGCCCGGTGCCGGCCCTCGATGAGGTGCCGGACACCTTCCCGCTGGTTCGCGATCCCGAGATCATGTTCTACCTGCGGCGAGAGAACGACCGCCTGCTGTTCGGCAACTACGGCCACGACGGGCGCACCGTGTGGGAAGACGCACTGCCTGATGTCTTCGACTCTTCGCTGTTTGCGGCCGACGACGAAGGCATCGCCGAAGTCGCAGAACTGGCCATGGCGCATGTTCCGATTCTCGGTGAGGTGGGCATTGCCGAATTCGTGAACGGGCCGATCACCTACACACCCGACATGAATCCGCTGATTGGCCCGGCCGCAGGCGTCGACGGCTTCTATCAGGCTGTCGGTGTGCAGATCGGCATCACCCACGCCGCGGCCGCTGGGAAGGTGCTGACCGAGCTGATCACGGGTGGCGAAACGGAGTGGGACGTTTGGCCGTGGGACCCGCGACGTTATGGCGATTGGGCCATGGCCGGCTCAGGCCGTGACTCCTACGCCAATGCTCGGGTGCGAGAGATGTACGCCCATCAATACGGCGCCCCCTTTCCTCATCGCATGTGGACCTCGGCCCGGCCCACGCAACAAACACCCCTCTACGACACCCTTGCTGGCCGTGGTGCCCGGTTCGGACAGATCGCAGGCTGGGAACGAGCATTTTGGTTCGGCTCGGGGGAGTACTCGCACGACACGCTCAGCTATCGGGACGAACACTGGCACGACGTAGTTGCCACAGAGTGTGAGGCCGTACGAGACCACGTCGGCGTGATGGACCACGGCGGATTCACTCGCTATGAAATCTCTGGCCCCGGAGCTGCCGAGTTTCTCGATCGGATGGTGTGCACCCGACTGCCAAAGATCGGCCAGGTGCGGCTGTCGTATCTGCTGCGTGCCAACGGCACCGTGTGGAGTGAGGCGACGATCGGTCGTTTGAGCGACGACCACTTCCTGTGGCTTGGCCCGACTGCCGCACGGGAAAGGGATTTCGACTGGCTCCAGCGCCACTTGCCAGCTGATGGCTCGGTGGATCTGAAACTGGGCACCGATCGGACCTCGACGCTGATGGTGATGGGCCCCAACTCGCGAGAACTACTGAGCCGCCTCACGAGTGCAGATGTGTCGAAGACTGAAGCGCCGTGGATGTCGGTGCGCGAGATCGACGTTGCGGGCATCGTGGCGACGGCGCTTCGAGTGAGCTTTGTTGGTGAACTCGGGTGGGAGCTCCACGTCGACGATGAGGATCTGGTTGGGCTCTACACCGCACTGCACGACGCCGGTGGCGATCTCGGACTGCGCGACTTTGGTTCCTATGCCCTCAACTCGATGCGCATCGAGAAGGGTTACCACGGATGGGGGAGCGAGTTCGGTGTCGAGTACACGCCGTTCGATGTTGGTCTCGACCGCTTTCTCGCACTCGACAAGCCTGACTTCATTGGCCGCGAAGCAACACTCGCCCGGGCTGAAACACCAGCCGCGTGGAGCTACGGCGTCTGGACACTCGATATCTCGACGATGCCAGGCGATTCGGGTGATCCGCCGCCCTCAGCCCCGATTCGGGTTGATGGCGAGGCGGTCGGGTTCGTGACCTCGGCCAGCATGGGGTTTCGCACAGCGCAGCGTGTGTGCCTGGGCTATGTCGAGGGCCGCCACGCCGACACAGTCGACGGATTCACGGTGGATGGCTACGGCGTCGATCTACCGGCGACTCGGCACGCCCACGGCATCTACGATCCCGAGCACGAACGCCCTCGGGGTTAGGGTTCACCTGCGCAGAGCCAACACGTCGTGTGTCTCGGGTCGATCACGCAGGTACCCGGCGGCATACGGGCAGAGCGGCGTGACGGTGCGTTCGGTCGCTCGCAGGTTTTCGACAACACCTTCCATGAGACGTGCAGCGTTGCCCTGGCCCCGGTGTTCTGGCGCGGTCTCGACGTGCGGGATGATCACGGTGCTTCCCTGCGCCCGATAGTCGGCAAAGCTCACGACGTCGCCCTGGTCGTTTCGTAGCTCGAATCGACTCTGAGCTTCGTTGTCGACCACCCCGGCACTGGTTCCGGCCTCGCTATCAGACGCTTCCAGCGACGCCACCTTGGCCTCGAGATCCGCATTGGATGGCTCGGTGAGGTGCGAGTCGTCGGCAAACACGATCACCGGGATGCTCTTGCGGCCGTTGTTGCGCTCGAGCACCGTTTCGGTTTCGTCGGGCTGTTCGATCAGATCGATGTAGGTGTACTCGACTCCCTCTTCGGCAAACCACGCCTTGGCTCGCCGACAGTCGCCGCACCAGTCAGCTCCATACATCGTGATCGGCCCAGGGTTTCGCGTCTTGGTCATGTTGGTGAGAACAATGCAGCGGCCGGAATCCTTCCGATGCCGTAGCCCGTTACTCTGCGCTCGTGACCGGCCCGCACCAGATGGATGCCGACCTGACCGCCACCGTGCTCAAGGCCGCCGACGGTCTAGCGATCACTGACATCGAGGTCGTCCAGAGCTTGTGGAGTGGATACGGGCAGATCCTGCGGTGCCACATCGATGGCGGATCGACACCCAGCGTGATCGTCAAACACGTGCGCTTTCCCGACCAGCGAGACCACCCGTACGGATGGACATCAGACCGCTCCCACGAGCGCAAGCTGCACTCGTATCGAGTCGAGACCGCATGGTATGACCGCTATGCCGACCGGTGCCCCGATCAGTGTCGGGTGCCTCGCTGCCTCGCACTCGAGACCCGGGAGGGCGAAGTCATCATCGTCTTGGAGGATCTCGACGCCTCAGGCTTCGCCCTGCGGCGCCAGCGAGTGAGCGAGGCCGAACTCGATGCGTGCGTGTTGTGGCTCGCAAGCTTCCACGCAACGTTCCTGAATGAACAGCCCGGTGATCTGTGGGCTACGGGCACCTACTGGCACTTGGCCACCCGTCCCGACGAACTCGACGCCCTTCCCGAGGGCCCGCTCAAGGCCTCGGCCCACGCCATCGATCGTCAGCTTGCGGCGAGTCCATTTCAAACCCTCGTTCATGGCGACGCCAAGCTGGCCAACTTCTGCTTCGACCCAGTGCAAGGTCGCGTTGCCGCTGTCGACTTCCAGTACGTCGGCGGGGGTTGCGGCATGAAAGACCTCGCCTACTTCGTCAGCAGCTGCCTCGACGAAGACGAGAGCGAAGCGATGGAAGCCACGCTGCTCGACCGCTACTTCGAGCTGCTCGGTGCCGCCGTTAAACGATCGGGAAAGCCAGTGAACGTTGCGGCTCTCGAGGCCGATTGGCGAGCTCTGTACCCGTTGGCATGGACCGACTTCTACCGATTCCTCCAAGGCTGGAGCCCCGGGCACTGGAAGCTCCACCGCTACAGCGACCGTCTGGCTCGCGAAGTGCTGGCCAGCCACGGGTTTGAACAGCCGTGAAGCTCTCATCGACCGAGTTGGACGAACTGGCTGACCTCGCGATCTTGGCGGCCACAACAGCCGGTCAAATGATTGCTGAGACCCGCCCCGATGACGTGCAGCGCAAGGCCGGTGGGGGAGCAAGCCTGGCATCGCAGGTTGTCACCGAAATCGATCGCCGAAGCGAAGACATGATTCTCGACATCCTCGGCCCGACGATCGAGCGTTTCGACCTCGGCCTACTCACCGAAGAGCGAGTGGACGACAGCAGTCGCCTGACCGCCGATTACTTCTGGTGCGTCGATCCGCTCGACGGCACGCTGCCGTTCATCGAGGGCGTTCCCGGCTATGCCGTCTCGATCGGGTTGGTCGACCGAAGCGGGGCTCCGTGTCTCGGCGTGGTGTACGACCCGCTCGAAGCGACCTTGTTCCATGCGATCGCGGGTGCTGGTGCGTTTCGTGACCAGCGCCCGTTCTCCGTCGGTGCCGGGTCGCCAGCCGATGTGCTCTCCGTTTTCGCCGACCGCAGCTTCCTCGAGCAGTCCGATCACGACGTGATCGTCGAACGCTTCGAGCAGATCGCAATCGACATGGGGCTCAGCGGCCATCAGGTCCGCACCAGCGCCGGTGCTGTCATGAATGCCTGTGGCGTACTCGAGAGCGGGCCAGCCTGCTACGTCAAGTTTCCCAAACCTGCCGGGGGAGGCAGCCTGTGGGACTTCGCCGCCACGGCATGTCTCTTCAATGAATCCGGGGCTGTCGCCACCGACATCGATGGCAATCGGCTCGACTTGAACCGCACAGACTCGACGTTCATGAACCATCGAGGCGTTCTGTTTGCCACCGATGTGTCGCTGGCCGAGCGAATCCGGGCTTACACGTCGGGCCAGAGCTCGGTCCGGGGGTAGAACTGCGACCAGGCGAACCAGAACGCCTGATGGCCGACAATCTCGTCACCGTTCGAATCGATGGCCTGTACACCGGTTCCGCTGCGAACAATGCGGACACCCTCGACCTCGACGACTTCACCACGCTCGATGGCAGCGGTTGCAGTGTCGACGTGGAATGCCAGCGGGGTGCCGTCTTCGAGGATGACCCCGAGCACGTCTTCCTGAACGGCGAGTCGAGGATCAACGTCGCCGATCGGGAAGATCGGGCCGTTTGCGTCACGGCCGTTGCGGAAATCGAAGTTACGTCCGAGTGCAAGATCTTCGATCAGCACAGTTGTGTCGGGGTGCTCGGCAACCCAGGCGGCCCAGGTGGAGGTGACGACCGTATGGCCCTCGAGCGAGATGCCCTGGTCGTGCAGTACGCCGCTGTCGGCAGTGCCGACAAAGGTGTCGAAGATCGACTGCGAGGTGAGGTCGTACATCACCTTGTTGGAGCGTGACAGCAGCCCGGAGGTGCGGAGCACCGGCCGGTCGATGCCGTCGGGAAGATTGTCGGTGAACCAGACTTGGGCAGCCCCGCAGAGCGTGCAGTACGGCATGGCGAAATCTCGCCCGCCGAGTGAGTCGTTGACCATCTCCCGGACCTCCATGATCTGGCGGGGATAGGCACGGGCTTCGCCATTGATGACAACCCCGAAGACGATGTCGTCAGCATCGAGCCAGTCGGCTTCCTCTGCGGTCTGGACCTCTGGGTTGTCGATGGCGGGGATGCAGTTGCACTGATCATCGGTTCGGTCGAACGGACGATCGTCGATCAGAACCCCGCCCCACGAGACGTGACGCCAGTCAACCGATGAGTTTTCTACGAAGAGTTCGCTCCAGGCGGGCTCGACGAGGGTGTAGATGTTGGCTTTGGCCTGGAGATACCCCGGAGGTTCGGGAAGGTCCCACGCGATCAAGGTGCTCGTGAGATCACCCCAGATGGCGACGGAACTCGAATACTCCTGCCCCGTCAACGACGACGCCGCTTCACTGAGGTCGTTGAGGTTCAGGCGAGACTTGTCGACCTCGGCGCCGGCCTCGGCAATCAGACGCGGATCTTGAGTGACGCGCACCAGGTCGCTGATGAGCCAGGCCAAGCGAGCGTCGCCCGAATCGGCCAGCACTTGAAAGGCATCGAGCTGCTCTTGGTCGAGCAGAATTCCGTAGTCGTCACCGAAGACGGTGTCGAACGCTTCTTGGACCTCTGGGCTCAGTGGGCCGTCTGGGGTTTCCGGAGGGGTGCCGAAGTCGAGGACTTGGCCCCGAGGGACCGTCGCTGGGTCGACGTCGGCCGGTGGGCCGTCTTGACGACCGTCGAACACAACGGCTGCGTCCTCGCTTGTGTCCCCTTCCGAACTGGTGTCGCCTCCCGAAGAACAGGCGGCGGCGAGGAGGGCCATGCCGGTAGCGGTGGCAGCAATGGTGAGACGTCGAGATCGAGCCATGACAACAGACAACACCAAGCAAGCTTGCCGTGACGTCAACTCTGGGTCTCGTTTCGCAAAGGTTCACATTCGCTCGTGCCCTACGATGCGCTCATGTACGACCCGGTGAAGGACGGCGTAGCGAAGGGCACTGAGTCCATCGTGTACACCGAAGTTTCGCCTCCAGAGTCACTCAGCGAGGTCGTTCATTGCTTCTGGGAGTTGCGCACGCTCAGCGAGCTCGACGATGACTTCACCCTGCATGCGGTGCCCGATGCCTGCGTGAACCTGCTGTTCAATCAGCACGACACCCGCATCGCCGGTGTGACCCAGCTCCACACCAAGCCTGAGCCGCTCGAACTTGGCCGGTCGTTCCACTTCGCCGGCATCCAGCTGTTTCCCGGAGTGTGGCGGGGCGATCCCGATGCCACGGTTGACCACTACGTGGGGGAGCCCTACGAAGGCGATCTGGCACTGGTTGAAGTGAGCCAGGCCGCAGCCGATCTCGATCTTGCGGCGAAGACAGCGGTGTTCGCAGACTTCGTTGAGTCGCTACTCGAGACCGAACTGATCTCAGCGAATCCGACGACCGCCGCCATCCTGGCGAACCTGACGGAGATCCGAAGTGTCGGCGACATGGCAAGCGTCGCGGCTCTGTCGCCTCGGCAGCTCCAGCGGACGTTGAAGGCGACAACGGGGTTTACTCCGCATGACCTGTTGAAGGTGTTGCGGGTGCAGCACTCGTTCCGCAACGACTACCTGCTGCTGTATGCCGACCAGTCGCACTTCACGCACTCGTTCCGCAACCTCACCGGCTACACGCCGGGCCAGTTCAAGAAGACCTTTGATGTCTGATATCTACAATCCTTCCTGACCACCTTTTGCTTGAGTTGTCCATGAAGGCACATCGCCTTCAAACCCCCTACGAAAGGACAACAAAATGCGCAAAGTTGGATGGTTTGACATCTATGTAGAGGACATGGACCGGGCCCAGGCGTTCTATGAAACGGTGCTGGAGACCACGCTGTCTCCAATGGACGACCCGAACGATGCCGCGGCCCAGATGCGAGCGTTCGGCGACGACTTCACCTCGCACGGAGCTGGTGGTGCGCTGGTCAAGCTCGAGTACGCATCACCCGGACCCGGCGGAGCGATGGTCTACTTCTCGTGTGACGACTGCCAAGTCGAGGCCGACCGGGTGCCAGCAGCCGGCGGCTCGATTGTGCGACCGAAGTTCTCGATCGGTGCCCACGGATTCGTGTCGATCGTGACCGACACCGAGGGCAACATGATCGGGCTGCACTCAACTTGTTGAGGGACGCAGGGCACTCGTTGAGGGACGCAGGGCAGAGAACTGCAAGAATCGCAAGATGCGCCACTACGACGCCATCGTGATCGGATCAGGGTTTGGCGGGCTCTACGCCCTGCATCACTTGCGTGACCAGATTGGACTGTCGGTGCAGGCATTCGATGCGGCCAGCGGTGTGGGCGGTACCTGGTGGTACAACCGCTATCCGGGGGCCAGAGTCGATGCACCGAGCAGTCCCTTCTACGCCTACACCTTCTCTCAGGAGTTGGTTGATGAATGGGAGTGGAAGGAGACCCAGTCGGCCCAGCCCGACGTGCTCGCCTACCTCGAACACGTCGCCGAGCGCTTTGATCTCGAGAAGGACATCCAGTTCGACACCTTCGTCACCGACGCCCGCTACGACGAATCGGCCCAACGTTGGACCATCGAGACCGATGGCGGTGAGTCCGCCTCGGCGCAGTTCTTGATCTGTGCCACCGGGGCGCTGTTCGTTGCCCACAAGCCCAACTATCCCGGCATCGATGACTTTGCCGGTGTGGTGCACCACACCGGCCGCTGGCCTCATGAACCGGTGTCGTTCGAGGGCAAGCGGGTTGGTGTCATCGGGACCGGATCGTCTGGCATCCAAGCAATCCCCGAGATCGCCAAGGAGGCCGAACACGTCACGGTGTTCCAACGCACCCCCCAATACGCGCTACCCGCCCGCAACCGCCCAATGACCGACGACGAGCGAGAACGATTCCGCAACGACTGGGACGACCTGCGTGAGTCGATGTGTCGGCGAGGTGGTTGGCCCTTCCCGACGACCAAGCTCAAGCCGAGCGATCACACGCCAGAGGAGCGCCGAGCCCGGTACGAAGAGATGTGGCAAGAAGGCGGTATGCACCTTGCCATCAACAGCTACCGGGGCGTCTACACAGATGAGGAGCTCAACAACGAGATCTCTGAGTTCGTCCGCTCGAAAATCCGAGAGCGGGTCGTCGATCCTGAGACGGCACGCAAGTTGCTACCTGACTACCACTTCGCTACCAAGCGACTCATCCTCGACAACGGTTACTTCGAGACCTACAACCGCGACAACGTCACCCTCGTTGATCTTCGCGACGACCCGATCGAGTCGTTTGATGCAGGCGGCGTGCAGACCGGTGCGGGTCATCACCAGATCGACATGCTCGTGCTCGCCACCGGGTTCGACGCAGTGAGTGGCTCGATGCTCAAGCTCAACCCAAAGGGCAGGGGTGGTGTCAGCCTGCAGCAGAAGTGGGAGGAACGCTTCGCCAACAACCTCGGAATGATGGTTGAGGGCTACCCCAACATGTTCATGATTCACGGCCCGGGAGCGCCTGGCGTGTTTTTCACGATGCCGCTCGGCGCCGAGCTGCAGACGGCGTGGATTGCATCAGCCATTGAGCACCTCGACGCGAATGGGCTCGGTGCCATCGAAACCACGACCGAGGCTGAAGATGCCTACGGCGATGAAGTCAGCGCTATCGCAAATCGTACGCTCTATCCGACAGCGAACTCGTGGTACATGGGCGCCAACGTGCCCGGCAAACCCCGCGAGTTTCTCGGACATTTGCGGGGCTCGCAGTACTTTCAGCAGCTCGCTGCGGTCGCCGACGGTGGCTTCGAAGGGTTCGTGGTCGAGCAGCGTCTGGACTGAGCTGCGACCGCTACAAGCTGGGCCAGTTCGGGGGTCGTTTCTCAGCAAAAGCAGCTCGGGCTTCCTGGGTGTCACCCGAGGCGCTGCACATGATCTGGGTGCGGTTCTCGATGTCAAGCGCATGGCGTAGCGATGGAGCATCGATGGTTTGCCACATCGTTTCCTTCGTCATCCAGGTCGCGAACGGAGCGTTTTGCTTGATCAGTCGAGCCGTTTCGATCGCACGATCGACAACCTCGCTGTCGGCGACGACGTCGAGAACAAGCCCGATGGCGCCTGCTTCCTCAGCATCGAAAATTCGGGCCGTCAACATGAGTTCGGCGGCCCGGGACGCACCGACGAGCCGGGGGAGGAAGTAACTGGTGCCCATGTCGCAGTTCGACACGCCGATCTTCAGAAACACTGCGCCAAAGGTCGCAGATTCCGAAGCGAATCGAATGTCGCACGCAAGGCTCAAGGCGAAACCCCCGCCAACAGCGGGCCCGTTGACCGCGGCAATCCACGGTTTACGTGATCGGTGGATCTTCTCGTGCAGCGTGGCGAGGTGGTCTTGCCACATGAAGCCCCGGACCGTCGGCCGTACGTCCTCGGCACCCGGGGCCACTCCCTGATCCTGAAGGTCGAGCCCGGCGCTGAAGCCTCGTCCGGCTCCCGTCACGATGACGGCTCGTAACGAAGGGTCAAGATCAACGGCGGCAACCACCGTTTCGAGTTCGCTGATCATGGTGGAGGTCATCGCGTTCAAGCGATCGGGACGGTTGAGCGTGATGACGGCAACACCATCTTCGGGCTCGTCCACGCCAATCGTCGAGAATTCAGGCAATGAGAGCGTCATGCGATGAGTATGGATCGTCGCATGACGCTCGTGGTAGTCCGCTCACGTTTGCTGCGAGCGACCCCTTGCCTGAATCGCCTCGCGTTCCTTCGCGAAGACCTCGGGGTCGAATCCCTTGGCCCATGCCTTGGAGTAGTGGGCTTCAGCGGTGAGGGCGGCAAGGTCGTGATCGGCGGCCGCCGCGTCATACGCCTTGCCAATGCCAGTGAGGTTGGAAGGCGTGATCGATGCCATGTCGTTGCCGAGGGCGACGGCTCGATCGATGAGATCATCATGGGCCACGACCTCGTTGAGCAGTCCCCATTCGAGCGCCTGGTTGGCGTCGACGTAGTTGCCAGTGAAGCTCATCTGCTTGGCCCGGCGGGGCCCGATCGCTTGAGGCAGTTTGACGGTGAGTCCCCAACCGGGCATCACGCCCACGCGAGCGTGCGTGTCGGCGAACCGGGCGTGCTCGCTGCCGATCAAGAAGTCGCAGACGAGCGCCAACTCGAGCCCACCGGTGACAGCCACGCCATTGATGGCGCCGATCAGGGGTTTGTCGAGCGGTGGGATCGGTGAATCGGGATCGGTTCGGTCGTCGCTGGAAGTGGCGAGGCCCTCGCTGGCGAGGGCCTTCAGATCGAGCCCGGCGCAGAAGGCTGGGTCGGCACCAGTGAGTACGATGGCCGCAGCGTCGCTGGCGTTCGCCTCGGCCACGGCCCGGTAGAGCTTCCGTCGGAGATCGGGGCTGAGGGCGTTGCGGACCTCGGGACGATTCAACGTGATGAGGGCCACCGCATCGCGGCGTTCCACAAGCACGATGTCTTCGGCGTGGTGTTCGTCGTTCGCCATCAGTTTTGTGAGGCCGCGGCAGGCGTGAATTCCGCGGTCATGTGCTTGATGCCGTTGATGAAGTTTGAGCGCAGGTAGTCGGGTTCTCCGACCATCTGGATGTCGGGGAGGCGGTGCAGGAGCTCCCGGAAGATCGTTGCGAGCTGTCGCCTGGCAAAGTGGGCGCCGAGACAGAAGTGTGGTCCGGGTCCCCCAAAGCCGACGTGGGCCGAAGCGTCCCGCGTGATGTCCATCTCGTGTGGTCGGTCGAAGACGCTCTCATCTCGGTTGGCCGATCCGTACCAGAGCACAACTTTGTCATCCTGTTTGAAGGTGTGGCCACCGAGCTGCACCCCATCTTGGGTAACGGTTCGACGAAAGTGGATCACGGGCGACGACAGGCGAACGATCTCTTCGACGGTGTCGGTGATGCGCCCCTCGAAGTCTTCCATGAGAAGCGCACGCTGCTTGGGGTTCTCCGTGAGGAGGCGCAGCGCGTGACTGGTCGCATTGCGCGTTGTCTCATTGCCCGCTGCGCACAGCAAGACAAAGAATGACGCAAGCTCGTCGTCGGTCAGCATTTCTCCGTCGAGCTCTGCGCTGATGAGGGCCGAGGTGAGATCGTCCGTCGGGTTGGTCCGCCGCTCGGCCGCCATCTCGTGCATCAGAGCGGCAAGGGCGCCGCCCGCATTCAGATAGGCCTCGATCGGATTGGCTCCCTCCGGAATGAATTCAGGATCGCCATTCGACAAGATGATGTTGGTCATGTCGAAGACCAGCTCATACTGCGACTCGGGAATACCCATGAGGTCGCAGATCAACGCAAGGGGTAGGCGGGCCGCAACATCGGTGACGAAGTCGACCGATCCCTTGCCGGCGATGTCGTCAACCACACTCGTTGCTTTCGCCACGACGGCGTCATTCAGTTTCTCGACCATTCGCGGCGTGAAACCTCGAGCAACGATGCGGCGAAGTCGAGCGTGACGAGGGTCGTCCATGTTGATCATCGAGCCGAAGAACTCACGCATCTCGACGGGGAGGTCACCGATGTTCGACCCCTCACCAGAGCAAAAGAGGTCGGGGTTCTTGCTTGCCTCGACGACGTCGGCGTGACGCACGAGAGAGTAGAAACCGGGCCCTGCCGGTATGACGAGCTCTCCGTCGAGTTCGAGCCCTCGTTCCTCGCTGAAGAACAGTTCCTCACTCGATCGGAGTTGAGCGAAGACACCCTCACGGATGTCTCGTGGTTCAGACCAAAACCCCTCGAGGTCGGTCAACGTGAGCTGGTCAAAAGGAGCAGAAACGTTTGGTTGCACATCGGCCATCGTAAGCCGAGCGAGTTTGCCGACCGGAACTTGGCCGGGAACGCCGGTGACCGTGCGCCCGGTATGGATCTCAGAGTGAGTAGAGCCTGGCGACGTTGGTTCTTGTGATCTTGTCGCGGGTCTCAGCTGAGTAGCTTTCGAACATCTCGTCGAGCACTTGAGTCGAGCACGGCCACGTTGAATCGGTGTGCGGATAGTCCGAGCCCCACAGAAGGGTTTCCTCACCGATCACGTCGCGTGTTCGCAGCGCAGCGGTGTCGTCCTCGATGGTGGCATAGAACTGTCGCTTCCAGATCTCGAGCACATCGACCGGGGCGGTGCTCGATGGGTCTTTTGCGTACTCACGAGCCCAGCCCTGCTGCACTTTGTCGAGCCAGTGGGCGACCCAGCCTGCGTTGAACTCGGCCAAGACGAACTTCAGGTTGGGAAACTTCGCGCACACGCCCCGAACCATGAGCTCGACCATCGTGTCGTGGATCAATGCTGGCGACCCCGCGTATTGCACGATGGGGTCGCGGCTGTTCATTGCTTTCAGCCATTCGGGCAGGTGTGACATGCACGCAACGTGGAAGGAAACGGGCAAGCCAGCTTCTTCGGCCAACGCCCACATCGGGTCGTATGCAGGGTCGCTGTACCTGAGGCCCCGAGGCGCGTTGCTCGGAATCACAACGCCTTTGAACCCGAGATCGATCACTCGCTCGAGCTCGGCAATCGCTACGTCAGGGCGCTGGACGGGCAGCGCCGCGAGTCCGATGAGTCGGCCACCAGATGCCTGATACTCGGCATGCATCCAGTCGTTGTAGTTGCGCTGCAGCGCGACCAAGAGGTCGAGGTTCTTGAGGCTGAACATGGGGAACCACCCCGGATACAGAATCTCGGCTGACACGCCGTCGATGTCTTGATCACCGGGCCGAAGAGCACCGTCGGTGAGCCCTGGCCGCATCGCCGCATACCCGCCAGAGAAGTAGGCCTGAATCTCGGGATCCTCCATCGATCCAGCGCCAGGTTTGGAGGCGTGTTCGCGGGGGAGCGGTTCGGCGTAGTCGAGGCGGGTGCCAGCGAGCGCCATCACCGCAACATTGCGAGAGCGGTTCGGCATGCTCGGCGTGTGGATGAAGTCGCCCTTCCCCTCCTTGCTGATCACTCGGGGCGCGTCGTCGCCGAACGTTTCGGCGAGACCTTCAAACACCTCTGCGCGCTCGACCGCGTGCGAATCGGCAGAGATGGGTCGAGGGTCGTTGAGCAGCGTCATCGATCGTGTCCTTTGTAAGAACGTGCGTGTCACGCAACCGTTGCAGACTGCGTTGTCCCAACGCCAGCCAGCTAATGTCCCGCTCCTTGCCCCGAACAGTTTCTGACAAAACCATCGCCATGTCGTTGAGCCTCGTGCCCTTCGCTTCTATTGGGCTCGCCAGGTTCGCATTCGGCCTGGTGCTCCCGGCGATGCGAGAGAGCCTGTCGTGGTCCTACTTCGACGCAGGACTCGCGTCGACCCTCAACGCCGCCGGCTATCTGGCCGGGGCGCTGCTCGGGGCGAAAGCAGCTCGGCAGTACGGCAATCGGGCCATGATCGTGGGCGGCACCGCAGGGATGGCGGTCACGCTGTACGCAACGGCTCTGAGCAGCGCATTCGTGCCCATTCTCGTCTTCCGTTTCGGCGCCGGACTCTTCGGAGGGCTTGCGTTCGTCGCCGGCGGCACCATGGCGACGCAGTTGTCGAAGACCACGGTGCCATCAGCGCTCGTGTGGTTTCCGGCCGGGGCTGGGTTGGCGATCTTCATCACCGCATTGGGGTTGCCACCTCTCGAAGACGCGCTGGGCGGATGGAAGGTCGGGTGGATTGCGCTCGGCGCCATCAGCACGGTCGCTACCGCAATTCTGTTTGTTTCGATCCCAGCGACTCGGCCAGACGACGTCGCCCAAACCGCAACGATCGTCGACCGGATTCGGGGTCTGGAGATCTCCTACGCCTTGTTCGGGCTCGGCTATATCTCGTATGCGACCTTCGCCGTGGCCTACGTGAGGGACGGCGACGGCAACGTTTCGACCGTCTTGTTCTGGGCTGCCCTTGGCGCCGCATCGGTGATTGGTGTGTTGCTCTGGCCCCCCTTGTTCGCCAAGTACGGCGCCGGTGCCGTCTACCCGGGGACCCTTGCCGTATGTGCCACCGGTGTGGCCCTCATCATCATCAATCGTTCGACGGTGAGCGCCGTGGTGTCTTCGCTGCTGTTTGGCTTGAGCGCCCTCGCGGTTGTGAGTGGGGTGAGCGCTGCTGCCCGAGATCGAGTCCGACCCGAGAGTTGGGGTGGCGTGATCGGCCGCCTCACCGCAACGTTTGGTGTGGGACAGATGCTCGGACCGCTGCTCGGTGGCGCACTCGGCGACACCAGCACCGGCCTGCAACTCGGTCTGGGCGCCTCAGCGGTGATTCTCGCCATTGGCGCCGTTGTTGCCCTGGTTGATCACCGAGCTGTTGTGGCTACGCGTTGACGCACTCGGCAGGGATCTTGTCGAGGAGTTGTTCGTGCAGTTCGGGCAGCTTCGACCAATGGAGCCCTTGGCGATAGTGGTGCGCCGTGTGATAGCCGAGGTTGCCGGTGAGCAGATTGTGCAGGTTGCTCGTGTAGTTGCGTGACGCAGCCATGTGGTCGTCGGTTTCGAGCCCGGAGTGATGGCCATGCGTAGCAGCAACGGTGAGCAGCAACGAGGTGCAGGGCAGGAACACGAAGAGCACGAAGCCGTTCAGTGGGTTGAGGGCGACGAGGCCAGCAACCAGGGCGAGCGTGAGCAGCCCGTAACCGATAAACGCACGGAGTAGGCGAGGGTGCTTGAGGCCGACGCGATAAGCACGCGGGTACGCGGTGAGGGTGGTGACGATGGCGTAGGGGACGTAGCCAAACGTCTCGCCCGAACGGCGACGCCAGCGGCTCTCGTCGAGCTCCTGGTTGAGGTAGTTCTTGTGGTGACCGTGCACGTGATGCAGGGTCCAGGCGTTTGTTGTTGCGCCGGTGTGGAGCGCAAACGACATCTCGAGCAGGCGGTTGAGCGGCTTCGAGTGGAACATCGCCAGGTGTTGATGGTGATGGTTCCAGGCACTGATGATGCCCTTGACGGGAATCATGATGAGGGCGTAGGCCACCAGAATCCAAGCTCGTTGCACCGCGAAGTAGACGGCGAAGTCGATCACGGTAAGCGAGAAGAAGATGGTGACGGGGATGCGGTCTTCTTGGTACTTGAGAATTTTCTTGCCTGACGCCGGGGGGACTGGTTGAGCCTACCCACAGCAGTCGACCAAGCTCAGTATCCCCAGAGGTCAGTATCCCCAAAGGTCAGTATCGGCAGAGCACTGGAGGCGGCGCTTCGCTCGACCCCAGCAGTGTTCGCAGCATTGGTAAACTTGTCGCCCAAGCCGCTCGGAGGATCCCATGGCGAACGCATCTGACTTCATCACCCGTTGGCAGGCCTTGAGCGACCGTGTTGTCGACATCGACGTTGCAGGCGTCGTCGTTGGCGGCGGGCCCGACCTCGCCTACCTCACCGGCCACGACGGGCAATCATACGAACGGCTCACCGCGGCGGCCGCGTCGCTCCACGAGGGCGCACCGCTGCCCACACTCGTGACCCCGAAGCTCGAAGCCGCTCGCATCACGCCGCTCCCCGATGTCTTTGCCATCAGCCCCTGGGAAGACGCAGACGACCCGATTGCCCTCACCGCTGCGGCCTTGCCGAGTGAAGGTCGCGTGCTGGTTTCCGACAGTCTCGCTGCAAGTCATCTCTTGGGGCTTCAGCAGGCGCTCCCAAACGTCACGTTCTTGGCCCTCAACGAGACACTCGGCGGGATGCGCTCGATCAAGAGCGCGGATGAGCGCGAAGCACTGCGCCGGGTTGGTGGTCTCGCTGACAAGGTGCAGACCCAGATCCGTGAGGGTGACATGCCGCTCATCGGCCGAACGGAGAAGGAGGTGGCTGCCGACGTGCACGACCGACTTCTCGCCGCTGGGCACGACACCGTCGAATTCATCATTGTGGCCTCCGGGCCTAACTCGGCGAGCCCCCACCACCACCCGGGCGACCGTGTGATCGAGGAAGGCGAGATGGTGCTCTTTGATTTCGGTGGCTCCTTCAACGGCTTCAACAGCGACATCACCCGCTGCGTGTACACCGGTCCGATTCCTGATGAGGTGGCGACAGCGTGGGCCAGCCTCGTGGCCGCCCAAGAGCTCGCTTTCCAGGCAGCAAAGCCCGGCAACAAGCTGAAGGACGTCGACCTAGCAGCCAGAAACAGCCTTGTTGCCGATGGTTATGGGCCGGAGTTCATTCACCGCACCGGACACGGCATTGGGACCGAGGTCCACGAGCATCCGTATGTGATGGCAACGAACGAATCACCCATCGAGGTCGGGAACGCTTTCAGCATCGAGCCAGGGATCTACCGCGACGGTCAATGGGGCATGCGGCTCGAAGACATCGTCGTGATCGAAGCCGATGGTGCGGTGCGCTGCAACGCAACAAACCGCGATCTCGTGTCGGTCAGCTGAACTCGTCGTCCTCAACGTCCACGACATCACAGCCGGACCACGCCGAGATGAGCCGGGCCCAGTCCATGCGCTGATCTTCGTGCAGACCGGTGCCGAGCCGGAGGTTGGTCCACTTGCCGTCGAGCAGGAGCTGTACCCCGAGTACCTCGTTGTCGACCGGTTCGACCTGGGCGATCCGCACGCCGGCAATCGCGTTCCGCGGGATCCTCTGTGGCCTGAACCGAGCGCCGGCCACGAGTTGGTCCGAGCGAAGTTCGACGATGCCGCTCAGCCAGATCGCCACGATCGACAACATGAAGAGAAAGGCGCAGAACACGATGATTGAGGCAGGCTCACCCTCGAGGTAGAACGACACGTTTGTTACCAAGCTGATGCCAAGCAAGAGAGCCATCACGCTCGCTCCAATGCCCGCCCCCGTACCCCAAAACAGCTTCGCCGCCCAGTCACGCTTCAGCTGGATAGTCATGGATTCTGTTGGAGTGTGGGCAGCAGTATCGCCGTCGTTGAGAACCACGAGAAGAGAATACGGGCTCGTTGGCCGCTCAGCGATTCAGGGGCGAGCCGCCATGCGATTCACGACACCACGAACGACTGCTCTAGCGTCGTCCTCGAACGTAAGGGGGATTGTCGATGTCTGACACCACGATTGATCGCGAGACGTGGCTGGCCCGTAAGCCCGTGCGCAGTCCCGAGATGGAGCAAGCCATCTTCGGCGGTGACGTCGGCGAAGCCGCCGACTTGGCGCTCGACGAGATCAACCCGCTGAACCCACACCTCTTTCGCGAACATCGCTGGCATGAGCATTTCGCTCGGCTGCGCCGCGAGGACCCGGTGCACTTCAACGAGCTTGGTTCTGCCGGCCGCTACTGGTCGGTGACGACCTACGACGATGTGAGAACCGTCGACGGAGATTGGAAGACCTACTCGTCGGCTGACGGCATCACGATCGGTCCGCCGGTCGGAGCACCGCTACCGCCGACGATCGGCAACGCAGCGTCGTCGTTCATCGCCATGGATCCACCGGATCAGACAACGCAACGCAAGACGGTGCGCGGCATTTCTGCGCCGAGCAGTTTGCGCAACCTCGACGACTTGATCAGAGAACGCACCATCGGCGTCCTCGACTCGTTGCCGGAGGGCGAGACCTTCGACTGGGTAGAAACCGTGTCGATCGAGCTGACCACGCTGCTGCTGGCGACACTGTTCGACTTTCCGTTGGAAGACCGCCACAAGCTCACCCGCTGGTCTGACATCGTCACCACGATCCCGCAGCGGGGAGGCGTGGTCGAGTCAGGTGCTCAGCAGCGAGCAGAGATGGCGGAATGTCTCGACTACTTTGAGGAGCTCTGGGTCGAGCGACGGGCCAACCCAGGGTTTGACCTCGTCTCGATGTTGGCCCACGGCGAGGGCACAAAGGACATGCCGCCTGCGGCGCACCTCGGCAACCTGTTCCTGCTGATCGTGGGCGGTAACGACACCACTCGCAACTCGATGTCAGGAAGCGTGTACGGGCTCAACACCCACCCCGATCAGTACACGAAGCTCATCGCTGACCCATCGCTGGTGACCAATCTGGTTCCTGAGATCATCCGCTGGCAAACACCGCTCTCCTACATGCGGCGCACAGCCACGTGCGACACCGAACTCGGTGGCAAACAGATCCGCAAGGATGACCAGGTGCTGATGTGGTACCTGTCGGCCAACCGTGACGAAAGCGTGTTCGGCGCGAACTCCGAGGCCATCGATCTCGAACGGGCAAACGCCGATCGCCACCTTTCGTTCGGTTACGGCATCCACTTCTGCATGGGCAGTCGGCTGGCCGAACTGCAGCTGAGAATTCTCTGGGAAGAGATTCTGGGCCGATTCGAGCGCATCGAGGTTGTCGACGAGCCAGAACGCACCCTCTCGGCCTTCATCAATGGCTATACGAAGCTGCCGGTCAAGGTCACCCGAAAGCCCAAGTGATCCGAAAGCGCTGAACGCGGCTCTATTTGACGACGCGATGCTCGGCGGATTAGCCAAGCACCATGTCGCAACCCACCCGTGAGTCCGTCACCGCCGAGGTCGAGGAATGGATCGACCAGACCTGGGATGAATCCCTGACGTTGGCCGAATGGTGGCAAGCCATGTCTGACGCTGGCTACAGCCACCCGATGCTGCCGCCGAACGCGGGTGGACGAGGCTATGACCGCTCGCTGAGCCGGACTGTGCACCAGACCATGGGCAAGCGGGGCGTCGTTGGTCCGCCGACCGGTCTGGGCACGATGCTGGCCGCTCCGACGATCGCGGCCCACGGCACCCAAGAGCAGATCGATCGATTCATTCCGCCGATCCTGAACGGTCAGAAGGCGTGGTGTCAGTTGTTCTCGGAGCCGGGTGCCGGGTCAGACCTGGCCGGTCTCGGAACGCGAGCAGAGGCTGACGGCGATGAGTGGATCGTCAACGGCCAGAAGGTGTGGACCTCTGGCGGCCAGATCGCCGATTGGGGCATGTTGATTGCCCGCACCGACCCCGACCAGCCAAAGCACCGCGGCATTACCTACTTCGCCATCGACATGCACCAAGACGGCGTCGAGGTTCGCCCGCTTGTCGAGATGACGGGCTCAGCGATGTTCAACGAGGTGTTCCTGACGGATGCCCGAGTCGCTGAGGCTGATCGAATTGCTGAGGCAGGGGAAGGCTGGCGTGTCGCGAACACCACCCTCACCGAGGAACGGGCCAGCATCGGTGCAGGGGGCACGGGCGCCATCACGGTTCCGGCCGGTCAGCAGGCCGGCCGCCTCGGCCAGACCGTTGGGTCGCTCGTTGCCAAGCAGACCAAGAGCAAGCGGACGGC